>JAMFRX010000084.1 GCA_026224995.1 Puia dinghuensis | reverse complement strand
TTCGCCATGCGAAGAGCCCTGCCGGTGCGGTGGATCGAACCTGTCGATGCCCAGGACCCTCTTGCCCGTTTTAGAAAGCTGGTAAAGCGCCGGGCTGCCATGAGCCCCCAGCCCTATGACGATGACATCGTATGTATTGCTGCTCATCCCTGAAAAGATACAGATTATACCCGAACCTCACTGCGCCCGCAGGCTCTTCACCGGATTCACCACCGCCGCCCGGATCGTCTGGAAGCTGATCGCCACGCAGGTCACCACCACTGTGCCCAGCAGCGCCCCCGCAAACACCCACCAGGACATGGAAGTCCGGTAAGCAAAATCCTGCAGCCAGCGGTTCATCAGCAGTCCCGCCAGCGGCGCGGCGATCAGGAAGGCGATGGCTATCAGCCGCAAAAAATCCTTAGACAATAAGAAGCTGATATCCCTTATGCCCGCGCCCAGCACCTTGCGGATCCCCACCTCCTTGGTCTTCTGCTCGATCATGAACGCCAGCAGCCCTACGAGCCCCAGGACATTGATCGCGATGCTAAGTCCGGTAAAGAGGTCGAACAGCTGCTGGGTCCGCTTCTCTTCTTCCAAAACTTCGGTTACGCTGGCGTCGAGGAACCTGGCGTCGAAGAGCTGCTGCGGATATACTTCCAGGTAAGCCTTCTCTATGGCCTTCATCGTAGCCGCGCTATAGCCGCCGGCCAGCTTGATGCCCGCATTGTAGTAAAAAAAGGGAAAGGGCACCATCAGCACCGGCGACACGGCCTTGCGCATGCTGGCGATATGGTAATCCCTGACCACGCCGATCACGGGCGCGGTGATGTTGTTGAACCCAAAAGTCACTTCCTTCCCGATGACCTCCTGTGGCGACCGGTAGCCCAGCGCCTTCACGGCCGTCTCGTTGAGCACGAAGGAATAGTGCTTAAGCGAATCGGGGAGGTTGCCCTCGACCTTTTGCTCGTCGCTGGCGTCGAACCAGCGGCCAGCCGCCATCTGCAGGCCATAGGTGTCCAGGTAATTCCTGTCGCCTGTCTTAACGGCGACGTCTATCTGTTTCCGGGAGAACTCTTCGCGGCGGTTGAAGCCCGTGCCCACCTGGTTGCTGGAGATCGGGCCGCCCAGGTTAAAGCTGAACTTGCTGATGCCGCTGATGCCTTCCAGCCGGCTGCGCAGGGCCCTGAGCTCTTCCGGCTTATTCCTGGGCAGGTTCAGGTCGACCACCAGGTCCTTGGTAAAACCCAGGGGCTGGCTCCGTTCGTAATCCATCTGTTTGCTTACGATGATCGCGCAGATGATCAGCATCTGTGCCGTCACGAACTGGAACACCACCAGCGAACGCCTGAGCAGCACCGTCGAAGCCTTTGGCGTGCTCACCGCGCTCTTGAGGGCCGTCACGGGCCGGAAGCGCGACAGTACCAGGGCCGGATAGATCCCCGACAGCAGCGCCACCAACGCCCAGAGGGCCACCAGGAAGCCCCCGCTCGTCAGCGTCAGCCAGGAAACGGGGATGCTCTTATCCAGGAAATCATTCAGCAGGGGCAGGAAGAGCCCCGCGGTAACACCCGCCGCCGCGATCACCACCGCCGTGAGCACGAATGTCTCCGTCAGGATCTGCCGCATCAGCTGTCCCCGCGTTGCGCCCAGCGTCTTGCGTACGCCCACTTCTTTGGACTTCTTGAGCGCCATGGCCGTGGAGAGATTGGTATAGTTGATACAGGCCGCCAGGATCAGGAACAGCCCGATGGCGCCGATCAGCAGGAGATAGCTCTTGTTGGTGGTACTGCCGGGGTTGCTCGCCGCATAATCCGTCTCGTAGTGGATGGCCCGCAGCGGCTGCAGGATAAAGTGGTCATGGGAAGTTGGGTCCTTGGAATGGATATTCTTCTCCGTGAGGTCCGCGAGGGTGCGTTCCGTTGAGGCTACGCTACCTGCGCTACCCTGAAATCCAATATAAACATATCCAACCCCATTCAGTGACCATTGATCTATGGGCAGGCCGCCGAGGAAGGCCTTGGTAAGGTTCCGATAGGACACCAGCAAATGATACGGCAGATGCGTATTCGGCGCCGGGTCCGCCACGACCGCCGCCACCTGCAGATCGACCAGCCCGTCCAGCTTCAGTCGCTTTCCAACGGCATCGCCCTTCCCAAAATACCGCTCGGCCGTGCTCTCGGTGAGCACCGCGAACCCCGGCTCTGCAAAAGCCCGTCCCAGGCTACCCGCCCTTACCACCATGGGAAAGACTTTGGGGAACACGCTATCGGCGAAAATGGCTCCCTTCTCCTTCAGCACCTGCTGGCCTATCAGCACCGTGGGATTCCGGTCGAAATGGATCTGCGTGATATACTTTTCATCGGGCATGGCTACCCGCAGCGCCGCCGCCAGCGGATAGGGTGTAACAGCGTTCGTGCTCAGCCCGTGATCGCCGTTGGATCTGTTCACGATACGATAGACCCGCAGATCGCTGCGCCCGCCTTTGTCGAAGCTGGTTTCGTAGATGACCAGCAACGCGATCAGCAGACAGGCCGTCACGCTGATATATAGTCCTGCAAAATTCAGGGCAAAAAAGCCCTTGTTCTTCCATATCCGGCGCCAGGCTGTCCTCAGGTAGTTTTGTAACATGCTTTATCGGGGTACAAATAAATTGCCAATTTGCATTTAATTGGCATTCAGAAGGGTATAGCGGACTCCGGGGGTAGCGTGTTCGGTTTTGATACAGCGGGCGTTCAGTTTTGAAGGGCCGCCGCTTGAACAGGCGATCCTTTCATGGC
>JAMFRX010000704.1 GCA_026224995.1 Puia dinghuensis | reverse complement strand
GTAAACTTCATGAACCTTTCCACCTCCCGTTCCACCAATAGAGCTAAGGAAGTCGGCATAAGAAAGGTGTCAGGTTCAACAAGAAATAATTTGATCATGCAGTTCCTGGTTGAATCTGTATTAATGAGCTATCTTGCATTACTGCTGGCTCTTTTTCTATCGTCATTGTTACTCCCGCTGTTCAACCAGGTTTCGGGTAAGCAAATGCATGTCGGCATCTTGTTCTCCTCGTTGCTCCTTCCTGCGCTGATCGCTTTGGTTTTTGTTGTCGGATGCGCCGCTGGCAGCTATCCTGCATTTTATCTATCTTCCTTCAATCCTATTCGGGTACTGAAAGGTTCTGTCGCTTCCGGATTCAGACACGGCTGGCTGCGCAGCAGCCTGGTGGTTTTCCAATTTAGTATTTCAATGATACTGATAATAGGCACCATTGTTATTTATAACCAGTTGGGCTACATCCGAAGCAAGAAAATAGGATATGATCGTGAGCGCGTATTGGTTCTCCATAACACGGAAAACCTGGACAGACAGATACATACATTCAGGGAAGAGTTGTTAAGACTGCCCGGAGTAGCGCAGGCTTCCATTTCAGCAGACCTTCCAACGGCAGGGGCAGCCAATCTTAACCAGAGAGGTTGGTTCCGCGATGCGACTTTAAATGCCAAAAATATAATCATATTGACAAGTATCTATGTGGACGAAAGTTATATCCCCACACTGGGTATGCAAATCGAAAATGGAAGAAATTTCTCGAGGGAATATAGGACTGACTCCACAGGAATCATTTTAAATGAAACTGCAGCCAAAATGCTTGGATGGAAAGACCTTTCCGATGCAAAATTGTATCTCCCGGGCGATAGCAACAAGCCAAAGGCTTTTCATGTGATTGGCATTGTGAAAGATTTTAATTTCAGCTCCATGCACGATAAGATTGGCCCGATGGTAATGCATTTGGAGCAAAGCTGGGGGGATATTGCTGTCCGTTTCAAAACCAATGATATTCCCGCCTTACTAGGCCAAATTCAGGACAAATGGGCCAGCATTGCACCGGGGCTCCCCTTCAGTTATACATTCATGGATAATGATTTCAACAGCATGTATAATGCCGAGCAACAGACCGGCAAGCTCTTCACAACATTTGCAGTATTCGCCATATTTATTGCATGCCTTGGCCTGTTCGGGTTGATTACTTATGCGGCAGAGCAGCGAACCAAAGAGATAGGTATCCGCAAGGTGTTGGGCGCCAGCGTGGGCCGCATTGTGTCCATGTTGTCAAAGGAATTTGTCAGGCTGGTGGGTATTGCTACATTGATAGGCTTTCCTATTGCCTGGTGGGTAATGAATAAATGGCTTGAAAGTTTCGCTTATCGTATCAATATTGGCTGGTGGGTTTTTGTGATCGCCGGGCTGGCGACATTGATGATCGCATTGATCACGGTCAGCCTTCAAGCGATCAAGGCAGCAATAGCCAATCCAGTGAAAAGCTTGAAAACAGAGTAACATCAGCCCTTTGCTATACCGGGACCATTGATCATAGTCGAGCTTTGTCCTGTTTCTTCTGAGCTAGTTCCTCTGTACAGCGCAAAGCGCCAGACGAAATCCCCGATAGGCGCTCATTTCTGCCGGCGGATTTTTAGCCCTGTTGGCGGAACGGGAATCGTTAGCGCCGCTGCCCCAACTACCACCACGGTTCACCCGGTCCATTCCACTGCCAGGCCCCATGGGATTGGTAAGGGTTCCCCCGGTGTAAGGTCCATACCAATCCCTGCACCACTCCCATAGATTGCCCGGCATATCCTGAAAGCCCCAGGCATTGGGTGTTTTTTCACCGGACGCCCGAGGTCCGGCCGCAGGCACGCCAAGCCCCCGGCCCGAATAGCCTATTGCACTGTTACCGACATACCAGGCAACACTATCCAGTACCGGAGCGACATTTCCCAGGATAGTTACAGGGCCTGCAAAACTTGCAGTCGTGGTGCCTGCCCGGCAGGCAAACTCCCACTGCGCTTCTGTTGGAAGACTATATTCATACCCGGCAGGCAGCCGTCCTGCTGACCGCTCTTTTTGGGTTAGTTTATTGCAAAAGTCCATGGCCTCATTCCAGCTGACAAAATACATTGGAAGACTATCGCTTTCTCCGGCCATTATCCTATCCGGATCGTCGCGTTTAAAGTGCATGAACTCGCGCAATACTTGCTTTTTCCCTTCAATATCGACCAGTGTGGTATCGCTCAACAGGTTGAGCACTTTTTCCCGCATGGTTGTATGCATCACCGCCTTCCATTGACCGATTGTCACCTCTGTTCTGCCCATCCAATATCCTTTGGTCAACGTTACTGTCCTCTGAGGTCCTTCGTCCTGCTTGCGTCCCGGTTCTGATAACGGGCTACCCATCATAAAGCTGCCTTTTTCGACCCAGATCATTCCAAGAGTCGCTGAATCGGACAGGCGCAGACGCCAGGATTGCCCGGGTACCGGCTGCGGGTCCGAAAATTTACCAGCATAGGGAAAAAAGCTGTTAGCGGCAAACAAGATCGAAACCAGTAAGATCAGCTGAAGTATCCTTCGCATTAGCGTTTATTTAATGCAAAAGATAAGCGGATAAATGGCGGAGGGATGGTTCAAATGTTCTTTTTTTTTGTGCGAATGTTCGAACTTTGCGTTAGCAAGAAAAACAAATAATCAGCAAAATACCAGTACAATGTGGACAACAGATAACCCGATCCATATGCCCGTACTCGGGTTTGGCACCCTGATCCCCGATCCGGCCGAACTATTTTGATTGCCAGGGCAGCGATCGCCCGCGTATGAAATTATCATGCCAACCCGGGCATTGTGCATGCTTTTCCCCAAACTGCTGCACAAGGGGTTTTATTTCAGCTTAATGCATGGTTGCTTGTTTAAATTCGATACTTTGAGAGTGATAATGGAGAAAACCAATATTATCGTCATCGGCGCATCCACCGGGGGGTTTGCCGCCATCACTCGACTCGTATCCGGATTACCTGCAGATCTTGAGGCCGCCATCTTTATCGTTTGCCATATATCGCCGGATGCGGAGGGGCTGCTGCCGCAGGTACTGAACCGGGTAAGAACCATACACGCCGCAAATGCCATCGATAAGGAGCCTGTCGTAATGAACCGGATCTATGTGGCGCCGCCCGATAACCATATGACACTGGAAAATGGTCTGGTAAGAATAGCCCGGGGACCCAAAGAAAATCGCTTCCGGCCCGCCGTCGATCCCCTTTTCCGGTCGGCCGCACACTTCTACGGTTCCAGGGTGATCGGCGTGATATTATCGGGTGCCCTTGGCGATGGCGCAGCCGGGATGTGGACCATAAA
The DNA here is from genome assembly GCA_026224995.1 of Puia dinghuensis. GTDB lineage: Bacteria > Bacteroidota > Bacteroidia > Chitinophagales > Chitinophagaceae > Puia > Puia dinghuensis_A. The sequence goes on along the minus strand of JAMFRX010000704.1, from coordinate 14,926 downwards.
AGACCGGGGTGGCATTACGGTGGTACAGGATCCCGCAGACGCAGAAGCCCCATCCATGCCGGAAACCGCGCTGGCGGCAGTGAAGATCGATCATTGCCTGCCCCTTTCGGCCATGGCTCCGCTCCTGGTCAAGCTGGCCGGGGAACCCGCGGCTGACAACAAAAAACAAGTGGAACAGGAAGAAAATAAAAAGACCAGCCTCGAATTACGCATAGCCACCTTGCAACAGACTGTCGCCGATGGCATCCCCCATCTGGGGCAGCTTACCTCCTATGCCTGTCCGGAATGCCATGGGGTGCTCTCCGTCATCAAGGAAGGCGATATCGTCCGTTACCGGTGCCATACGGGCCATGCGTATTCAATAGACAGTCTGCTCCTCTCCATCACGGAAAATATCGAGGAAACATTGTGGGGCGCGGTTCGTGGAGTGGAAGAATCCATAATCCTACTCAATAACCTGGGCGATAGCCACGCAGAGAAGAACCAGCCCATGATCGCCGCTGCCTATTTTCAAAAAGCCCATGAATCGCAGACAAGGGCAAACCTGGTGCGACAGGCCATTGCAGGCAATGAACGGTTGACCGCCACGGGCATAGACCGGCAGGCGGATCCGGTGACGGCATAACAGGACAGTGGCCCGGTAAGCAAAGCCAGACAAGAGCTAAATACCAGCTGACAGACACAAAAAAAAAGTGATGGATTCCAATGCTGCATTAGAGTTTACAGGAGACGAAAAGCCGCAGGGGTTCCTTATAGTGGGAATTGGGGCTTCGGCAGGTGGCATTCAGGCGATGCGGTATTTTTTTCAGAACGTGCCCGCGCAATCCGGGATAGCATATGTAGTCATCCTCCATCTCTCGCCCGACCACGACAGCAGGCTGGCGGAAGTGTTACAGTCCGCTTCGTCCATCCCCGTAACGCAGGTAACCGAAAATACCCGGATACAGCCGGATCATGTCTATGTGGTGCCGCCGAATCAGCACCTCATTCTCTCCGATGGCTATATCGCACCTTCTCCCAACCTGCATGTGGAGGATAGACGGGCGCCCGTAGATATCTTTTTTCGTCATCTGGCCGACACCTATGGACCGCGCGCCATAGCCGTAATATTGTCCGGCACAGGCGCCAATGGCTCCATGGGCCTTAAACGCGTTAAAGAAAGAGGAGGCGTTGCCTATGCGCAAAATCCGCGGGAAGCGGAATTCAACGAAATGCCCCGCAACGCCATCGCCACGGAGCTGATAGACGAGGTGCTCCCCGTAGCCGAGATCCCTGCCCGGATCATGGCCTACAAAAGCAGCCTTGGTTCCGTGCAGATCCTCGTGGAATCGGAAAAAAGATCCGAGCCCCAGCATCAGGCCCTCCGCGAGATCTTCACCCAGCTCCGGATCCGCACAGGACACGATTTCTCCAATTATAAGCGGCCCACCCTCCTGCGCCGGATCGAACGGCGCATCAATATCCGCAACCTCCCGGATCTGCCCTCCTATACCACCTTTCTCGCCGAACACGCCGAAGAGACAACCGCCCTCCTCAAAGACCTGCTCATATCGGTGACCAACTTTTTCCGGGATCACAAGGCCTTCGAAGCCCTGGAACGGGATGTCATGCCCGCAATCTTCGGCGGAAAAACCCAGGAAGGCCAGGTAAGGATCTGGGTAGCAGGCTGCGCTACCGGAGAAGAAGCCTATTCCATTGCCATGCTCTGCGCCGAGCGTACGCTCGGCGTCATCGACGCACCCAAGATCCAGATCTTCGCCAGCGATATCGACGAATCCGCGATCGCTACCGCCCGTGAAGGATTCTATAGCTCCAATGACACCGCCGATGTGTCCCCCGACCGGCTCCGCCGCTTTTTCAACCGCGAGGGCGACGGCTACCGCATACGCCGGGAGATCAGGGAAATGATCCTCTTTGCCCATCACAACTTCCTGAAAGACCCACCATTTTCCAGGCTCGACCTCGTCACCTGCCGCAACGTGCTCATTTATCTCAACAATACCGCGCAGGAGCGCGTCATCGAAACATTTCATTTTGGCCTCAAGCCAAAAGGCTTTCTTTTCCTTGGCACATCAGAATCCGTGAATGCGGCCAGCGATCTCTACGCCGTTTTCAACAGGGACAGCCACATTTTCCAGGCCAGGGAAGTCTCGGCCAAAAAGTATCCGGTACCGGAATCGACGCCGACCCTTAATTTTCTAAAAAATGACCTTCTGCAAAAAGCGGATGACAGGGATCTCAGCCCACAACGGATATCCTTTGGCGATCTGCACCAAAAGCTCCTCGAACAATATGCCCCTCCCTCGCTGGTCGTGAACGAGGAATACGAGATCATGCACATGACCGAACAGGTGGGCCGCTACCTTGAATTCGCCGGTGGAGAACCTACAAAGAACCTCCTGAAGCTCATCCGCCCTGAGATCCGGCTTGAGCTTCGCTCCGCCCTTTACCAGGCAGTCCAGCACAAGACGGGCGTAGAAGCCCGCAACATAAAGCTGAACCTCAACGGTCATACCCAGACCCTCACATTGCAGGTACGCCCCGTGCTGCAGGAAGGAGACACTGCTAAGGGTTTCATCCTTATTATCTTCAAACAAGACGAAGCGTCGCCCGATGAACATGGAGCGGTTAGGATGGTCTCCGACGAACCCGTGGCCCGGCAGCTGGAAGAAGAGCTCATCCGCCTCAAGGCACAGCTGCGCAGCTCCGGAGAACAGCATGAATTCCAGGCCGAAGAGCTCAAAGCCTCAAACGAAGAGCTCCAGGCCATGAACGAAGAGCTGCGCTCCGCGGCCGAAGAGCTGGAGACCAGCAAGGAAGAATTGCAGTCCATCAACGAAGAGCTGCGCACCGTCAACCAGGAGCTGAAGATCAAGATCGACGAGATCAGCGTGGTCAGCAACAACCTTCAGAATCTCATTAATTCCACGGATGTAGGCACCATTTTCCTCGACCGAAGCTTCTGTATCCGCCTTTTCACCCCCGCGGTGCTGAATATCTTCAACCTAAAATCCGCGGACTATGGCCGCCCCGTGACCGATATCACCAACAAGCTGCAATATGATCAGCTTTTGCAGGACGCCGAGACCGTGCTGGAAAAGCTCACGGTCATCGAACGGGAGGTTACCACGAATGACAACCGCTTTTTCACGATGCGACTCCTCCCCTACCGCACCTCGGAAGACCGCATAAACGGCGTAGTCATCACTTTTTTCGATGTCACCATCCGCAAACAAGCCGAAGAAATATTGCACCAATCGCAGGAGCGCTATCGCATCGAGCTGGAGCATGCAGTCGACCAGCGCACCCGGGAATTGAAAGAAAGCAAAGAGCAGTATGCGACACTCGTGGAAAACACACCGGATGTCATCACCCGCTGGGACAAAGACCTTAGGCTGGTCTATGCCAATGCCGCCTTTGAAACCAAAATGGGCGTTTCCAATGAAAACCTGCTCGGCAAGACCAATAGCGAAATGGGCGAGCCGGACGAAATAGCCCTGCCTTATTCGGCCAGCCTGCAAAAGGCCTTCGATATCGGCGAGACGGTGGAACATTTCAATTCTTTCCCATCGCCGGATGGCGAGGTACATTTTTATTCCCGTATCACCCCCGAAAGGAACCTGGCCGGGGAGATCAAAACCGTCCTGTCTTTCGCGAGAGATATCACCCAGATAATAAAAGCAGGCCAGGAAGTGAAGCAAAAGCAGGAACTCTTCCAGGCGACGATGGATAGCTCTATCGATATGATCCAGGTATTCCGGTCTGTGCGCGACGAGAAGGGGAATATCGTCGACTTTAAATGGATATTGAATAACAATGCGTCGGAAAAAGTTTTCGGCGCTGTAATAGGGCAAAGCCTGTTGACCCTGAATCCCGGGATGGTCGAAGCCGGCATCTTCGAAGCCTTTAAATCTGTGGTAGAAACCGGCGAGCCCATTGTCGCCGAACGACACTATATTCATGAGCAAATAGATGGATGGTTTTATCAGTCGGCGGTAAAATTAAATGACGGAGTGGTAACGACGACGGTAGATATCAGCTCCCAGAAGAAGACAGAGCAGGAGATCCTTCAGCTCAAGGACGACATTGCGCAACAGGCTACAGACCGGTATTTAAAGCTCTTCAATTCGATCGATGACGCTTTTTGTGTAATAAAGATCATCTTCGACGACACCGGCAGGCCGGCCGATTTTCTTTTTACGGAAACCAATCCCGCTTTTGAAAAACATGCCACCCGGCCGATGCTGGGCAAACGGATAAAGCAGGTCGTCCCCGATTTCGAACAGTTCTGGATCGACGAATATGGCCGTGTAGCCAGGACGGGGGAAGTGGTTAGCCTGGAAAATATGGTCCACGGCCTGGGCGATCAATGGTTCCAGACATCGGCTTTCAGGTATGGTGGGGACAAAAGCGATGAAGTAGCCGTCCTGTTCAGAAATGTCACGGCTAGAAAAAGGGAGGAAAAAAGACAGAATTTCCTGTTTAAGCTCACCGATGCGCTGCGATCGCCTGGCGATTCAAAAAAGATTAGATCGACAGTGACCCACATGCTCGGGCAAGAGCTGCAGGCCGACAGGGTGCTGTATGTCGAATATGTACAAAAAAATAATGAGGACTTTTGGCTCGTCGAAAATGCTTACCACCTGCCCGGATCTCCATTGGCGGACGGTCTATATCCGGTAAGCAGCTTCGGCGACGATCTTCTCCGGTTGCTGGAGGGCCAAACAGTCGTTGTGAATGACGTTGCTAAAGATGCGGGCATCCACCCGGAGACAAAAGCCAGGCTCAAAGCCAGGTCCATGGCGGCATATATCGCTTTACCGCTCATGAAGGAAAACGAGTTTGTAGCATTTGTAGGAATTCACCAGGCGGTCGCACGTCAATGGACGCCTGAAGAATTAAGCTTATTGCAGGAAACGGCCGATCGTACCCTGGCAGCCGTGGAAAGAGCAAATGCTGAGCAGTCTTTAATAGAAAGCCGCGAGCTTCTCCGCATAACGATGGAGAATGCTAAAGATTACGCTATCATCACCTTGGACACCGAAGGACGGATCCTGCAATGGAGCTACGGGGCGGCGCTTAGCTTCGGCTATACGGAAGCGGAAGCGGAAGGCCAGCCGATGGAGATACTTTTCACCCCGGAGGATCGCCAGGCCAATATAGCGGCGAAGGAGCTTGCCGATGCGCTGGAACAGGGCGCCGTCCTCGACGAACGCTGGCATATCCGTAAAGACGGATCTAAATTCTTCAGCAACGGCGTCACCAGGCCCATTTATAATCCACAGCTCGCCGGATTCGTAAAAGTGACCAGGAATATGACCGCACAGCGGCTCCTGGAAGATCAAAAAGATGAATTCATCGCCGTAGCCAGCCATGAGATGAAAACTCCCGTGACAAGCATCAAGCTGCTGACGCAGTATCTTCGCGAACAATCCGATAATAATGAGAAGCTGGATGCTGATCTGGTGCAAAGACTGGATAAACAGGTAAATCGTCTAACCCAGCTCATCAGAGACCTGCTGGATACTACCAAGATCGCCGGTGGAGAATTATCCCTGAACCGGGAACAGTTCGATATCGACACGTTTATTGAAAAACACATAGAAGATCTGAAAAGCTTTTCCTCGGGCTATTCATTTAGCATCGACATTCGGCTCGGCCTTTCCGTATATGCGGATAAGGAAAGGATCAGCCAGGTTTTGACTAACCTTATATCCAATGCTATGAAATACTCGGAGACCGGAACGACGATCTATATCAGATCGGAGCAAGTGCCGGAAGGAATAAGGACCAGCGTAACGGACAAGGGCATCGGTATTCCGGAAGAAATGCAAGCGAAGATATTCGACCGCTTTTTCCGGGTAAACAGCGAGCAAATGAGAGGGCGCTCCGGCATGGGACTGGGACTCTATATCAGTGCCGGCATTATTCGCCGGCATGGCGGAAGCATATCCGTTGAAAGCAAAACGGGAGACGGCTCTGTATTCAGCTTTATCATTCCCGACAATCCTATTTCAACGCATCCATAAAATTCTTCTCTGTATACTTCAGATGCGCCAGCATCGCATGCGAAGCCTCGCGAGGATCGGCATTCTTGATGGCCTGGTAGATATCCTCATGGAATTTCACGACCACATTCTTTTCATGCGGCAGATAATCCAGGTTATTCTTGGCGAAGATCGTTCTCTTCACCTTAGGCATGCTGTCGAAGATAGGCCGCATGAGCAGCGCAACGATGTTACTATGCGTGGCCCTGGCTATCAGGCTGTGAAAATGAATATCGATCACGGTTTGTCCTTCGATGTCTTCATCCGGGCTGTTCTTCAACGCTTCGAGGTTCTCCGACAGCGCCTCCAGCTCGGCTGCGGTCCGGTTCAATGCCGCCTGCCCGGCTATCTCAGGCTCGAACAGCTGTCTCGACCGGATGATATCGAAGATCAGGGACCCATCGTCTGTGAGCTCCAAAAAAAGGTTGATCGAGTCGATGGCCGATTCCGAGCTCAGCTCGTTGACATAGGCCCCGCTGCCTTGCTTGATCACCACCAATCCCCGGGCGCTCAGCTTGCGAAGGGCCTCCCTGACGACCGTCCTGCTGACGGCAAACAGCTTGCAGAGCTGCCCTTCCGTGGGAAGCTTCTGCCCTGCTTTGTACTGCTTTTTCCGGATGGCCAGCTCAATGGATTCCTCGATCTTTCCGCTCAGGAGCTTGTCGGACCCAATCTTTTTAAACGGTGTATCCATGCCTCAAAGGTATAATGTTGTATGACAAATTGTGGTTAAAATTCTTTAATTTCTGCCAATTATCCTATATTCGCCCTAGTTGTATGATGTTATATGAATTCCATCCTAATAATATCCCATGGTCAATCCGCCAACCATTAAGGAAATTGCTAAAAAGCTAAACATTTCGACCTCTACCGTGTCCAGGGCGCTCCACGACCACCATCGTATCAATATCCTGACCAGGATACGGGTGCAGAAGCTGGCCCGGGAACTGGACTACGAACCCAATCAAAAGGCCATCTTCTTCCAAAAGAGAAGGACCTTTACCATCGGGGTCATCCTGCCGGATCTGTCCGAATTCTATTTCTCCACCGCCATCAGCGCGATAGAAGACGCCTCCACCAAACACAAATATTCCGTCCTGCTCGGTCAGTCCCACGACAGCGAGGCCCGGGAAAAACATATCGTGGAGTGCGTCATGAATCAACGCATCGACGGCCTGATCATCTCCATCGCTAAAAGCACAAAGAACTATGAACACTTTGACTTGCTGAAACGCTACGGCATCCCCGTGGTGTTCTTCGACAGGATACCCGATATTCCCGATATCCATTACGTGGCCTGCAACGTGGAAACCGGGACGGTTCAGGCGGTGAAATTCCTTCTCCAAAATGGTCACCGGACTATCGGGATGCTCAACGGACCCGAACAGCTCTATAGCTGCAGGCAGCGGATAGAAGGCTACATCAAGGGCCTGGAAAGCCACCCGCTGAAATTCGACCCCAGCCTGATCGTCTCTACCGACCTTACAAAAGAAGGCACCGAGAACGCCATGGCGGAACTCCTGCGGCTCAAAAGAAAGCCCACGGCCCTGGTCTGCTTCAACGACAACGTCACGCTGGACGCCATCCAATACGCCCGGAAGATGAAGCTCAAGATCAACAAAGACATCAGCTTCGTCAGCTTCTCCAACCAGCCCATGATCAACCACACCGCCTTCCCCCCGATAGCCACCATCGAACAGTTCCCCTACCAGCAGGCGCAAAAAGCAACGGAGGTACTCCTGGAACTTCTGAGCAGAAGGGACGAAAATTCAACAAGCCCGTTTAAAAAGATCACCGTTCAGTCCCAGCTGGCGATCCACAAGCAACAAAAATAACCCGCCTTCATGTCCCTACGGCCCCCTACGCTCGCGACGATCACGACGATCCTTGTCCTTCTGCTTTATACCGGCGTGCCTGCCATCGCACAGCAGCCAACCCCCCTCCGTTTCACCAGCCCTTCCGGTAAGCTGCAGGCCTCGGTCTTTGTAGATTCCACCCACCATCTGGCCTGGTCGCTCCAGCTGAACGGCAAACCCATCGTCCTGACCTCGTCCCTCGGCATCGAGATCGCCTCCGCCGACCTTGGTCAGAATATCCAGCTCGGCACCCCCGTTCTGTCCCTGAACAATACCTCCTACCCCTGGAAGGGTGTGCATAATAGCGCTACCAACCATTATCGGCAGGCACTGATCCCCATCCAACAAAAGCACGGCGTCCACTACCGGCTCGAATGCCGCATCTTCGACGACGGATTCGCCTTTCGTTATATCGTTCCGCCGGGCTCCGCTTCAATCGTAACCGGGAGCCCTGGCACTCTGGTGACCGGCGAATCCAGCTCCTGGCATCTACCCGCCAATTCCCGGATATGGTACCAGGAAAACGTCTATTACTACGAAGGACTGCACTATGCAAGCCTTGTCAAAGATCTCGGCAGCAAACAGCTGGGGCCGCCAGTGACGTTCCAGACACCCGATGGCGGCTACGCCAGCATCACAGAAGCTGCCCTATATAATTATAGCGGGATGTCGCTCCGCTCCGATACGGCTAACACCCTGCACGCCGCATTCATAAACGATCCCAATGGCTGGACGATCGAGGGGACCGTTACCTCCCCCTGGCGCGTCGTCCTGGCATCCGCTACCCTCAATGGGCTCGTCAACTCGGACATGATCCCCGACCTCAACCCTGCCCCCGATACGGCATACCGTCGGATCCCCTGGGTACAGCCGGGCCGGGCCGTATGGTCCTATTTCGTACACGACAATGTCACCACCCTCGACCTTGAAAAAGCCTATGTCGATAAAGCCGCTGCGCTCGGCTTCGAATACAGCATCGTTGACGCCGGCTGGGATAGCAGCTGGCCCAATCCGTTCGACTCCCTGCGTTCCCTGGTCCGCTATGCCGGCAAAAAACATGTCGGCATCTTCGTCTGGAAGTCCTATGCCTCTCTAAAAAACGATTCTATCCGCAAGGTCTTTTTCAGCGATATGAACCAATTAGGAGTAGCCGGCCTGAAGATCGACTACATCGACAAGGAGGGAATCGATCAGGTCCGCTTCTACGAAAAGGCGCTTAAAGACGGTCTGTCTTTTCACCTGATGATCGATTTCCATGGCGCCAATAAGCCCACCGGCTACAACCGCCGCTTTCCAAACGAGATCACCCGTGAAGGCATCTATGGTCAGGAATGGCGGACTTTTACACCACAAGGCCCTATCAATAACGCGATCCTTCCCTTCACCCGATTCCTGGCCGGTCCCGCGGATTATACGCCGGGTGTTTTCACCAGCAGCCTGGCCTATGGCACCTCCCGCGCCCAACAATTAGCCCTCACCGTTATCTATAATTCCCCGCTGCTGTGCTGGGCGGACGATCCGGCGGTCTATCTGGCAAGCCCGGCCCTGCCCGTCATCCGCTCGATCCCTACTACCTGGGATGAAACCCTTGTCCTGCCGCCAAGCCGTATCGGCGAGCTGGCCGCCTTCGCCCGCCGTAAAGGAAAAGACTGGTTCATCGGCGTCATCAATGCGGGCGATCAAAAACAGCTTGGGCTCTCTCTTGCATTCCTTGGACCCGGTGATTTTAAGGCGGAGATCATCAGTGACGATCTCACCAGCAGCGACCGCATCCTCCATTCTGTCACCGGCTATACTGCCGCCGATTCGCTCTCTATCCTACTAAAGGCAAAAGGCGGTTTCGTCGCCAAACTTACCAAGACCGACCATCCAGCCCTCGCAATCACCATCCGGCCAGCAGGTGGCTATCTTCAAGGGCCTCAGCAAGTCCGCATGATCGCCAAACCCGGCGGCCAGATCCGCTATACCACCGATGGCAGCGACCCGGATTCCCGATCGTCCCTGTACACCGGCGCGATCACCCTCACCCAACCCGCACTCATCAGGGCCCGCATTTTTATCAAGGACAAGGACGGCGCGCTCAATGCCAGCGTTGCCGACGTCATCGCCCAATTCCTCCTTGCTCCCGCCCCTGCCGTATCGCCCTCGGGCGGCATCTTCACCGGCAGCAGATCCATCCAGCTGTCGACCAGCCTGACAGGCGAGATCCGGTATACCATCGACGGTTCGGAACCCATGCCCGCTTCCCCACTGTATAAAGACTCCATCCGCCTGGATACTACCACTACGCTAAGAAGTCGAATATTCTTTGCCGCCGGCGGCTCGAGCGAGATCAGCAATCAGCTATTCCAAAAGGTCACACCCGATCTTCCCACACCCGCACCCGACGGGCTGCCGGGCTTAACGTATGGGTATTACGAAGGCAAATGGGACTCGATGCCCGGATTCAGTAGGCTTACGGAAAAAAAACACGGTCGTACCGGCTCACCCGGCCTGAATAGCATCCCTGTGCGGGCAAACGAATATGGCTTGCAGTTCCAGGGCTGGATAACGATCCCCGAGACGGGCGTCTATACGTTTTATACGGTCTCGGATGATGGTTCGCAGCTGTTTATCGGTGATCAAAAAATAGTCGACAACGACGGCTGTCATGGCGACCTCGAACGATCGGGCGACCGGGCGCTTGCGGCGGGCAAGCACCCCTTTACGCTCGATTACTTTCAGAATTCCTCCGGCCAGACACTGCAGGTCTTCATAAAGGGGCCGCACCTGGAAAAACAGCCGATCCCTGCTGCCCTCTTTTCTTCTCCTTAATTATTCATGGCCCCAGGCAGCTGCCGGCAGCTCCTGCCTGTCGACCCCGTATGTGCTGTATTCCAGCTTAAGTGCCTTATCGCTCCCCGCCTGGATATAATCCAGCCGGAAATAATGCGGCCCCTTCTTCAAAGCGGCTATGCCTATCTTCTCGGTATTGGCATGCTTCCCGTCGTTATCGACCACGACCAGCCCGTCGATGGAAAGGACAGCGCCATCGTCTGCAGAGAGATAATACAAATAAAGCCCATCGGTTGGGATCAGGATATAACCCGTATAGGACAGACCCGCATTGTCGGCGCGCGTAAGATCATTGACGGAAGGCATAGCCGACACCGTTTCTTTTACCGGCGCCACCTTCGCCAGATCGTTGACCGAAGATGCTATAACTTCATACTTAGCGACCTTCAACCCTTTTTGCAACGACGCAACTTTCGCAGCCGGGAGATAACTGAATACCGTCAACGGCACTTCCTCCAGATTACTCGGCAACGCCCCCGCCCTGAAGCTCCGAACCTTTAAAGTCGTCGACTGCCCGGAAGTAAAAGGTCTCTTATATAGCGTGGACCCCTCATGCGGCCGGGACCCGTCCAACGTATACCGAACCTCGCTGTTATCTTTAACCGTGATAGTCACCAGCGGCTTTAACGAGCTCCCCGGATAGCTTGTCGACACAGTCGGATTGGCGGCAAAAGCTCCCGTATACGCGAGCTTGATGACATAAGCAGATTCATGCTTTATACTCTTGGGATTATAGGCCGGGAACTTGATCACAAGATCCTTTCCCCGCTGCTCAGTGTTCAAAGTTTCATTCGTCCCCAGCAGCATCGCGTATGCCCCCGAAACCAGCTGCAGATCTTTTATAACGAACTCCTCACCCGGCCATTTGGGCAGGATCGCGTAAAGATTATTCTCTTTCGGGTTATAAGTAAAATAGCAGGCTTTCTCTCCGTTCCCTTCCTGGTTCGGCACCCGCCACCTCACCGTGTTATAAATAGCCTCGCTATTATCCTTCATCCACTCCCCGATCTGCGCCAGCCGCTCCTCCATGATCGGCGGGATCTTCCCATCCGCATCAGGACCGATATCGAGAAGGAAATTACCACCCCCGCTGACCTTGTCGACGAGCTGCAATATCATGGACTGAGCCGTGTTATAATCCCAGACGTCTTCATTCCGGTTGTACCCATAGGAATAACCCATTCCCCTGCTCTCTTCCCAGTAATGGTCCGCGAAACTGATGTTCGGCTGATATTCCGGCGTAAAGACACCGCCATGCTTGAACCTTATCCCGGCGCCCCAGCGATCATAAGTGACCACCTCATCCCCTACCGGGCTCTCATTGTAGAGCCACGTCAAAAACTCTTTCGACTTCCAGGTCTCGGCACTTTCATCCCACTCCCCATCGGTCCAAAAGACCTCGGGTTTGTAGGTGTTGATCACATCCTTCATCTGCGGCCACTCATGCTCGGCGACATACCGTTTATGATCCTTCAGCCATATCGGATTGTACCATTCATAAAGCGAATAGTAAAGCCCGGGATGCACACTGGTCTTCCGCAGCGCCTTGAACAGATCGCCCACCAGATCGCGATGCGGACCGGCGTCCACAGAATTCCAGGGAAAACCCCAGTCCCGCGAGGCTTCTTTGCTCGGCCACAACGCAAACCCGTCATGATGCTTGGAGGTCAGCACTACATACCGCGCCCCGGACTGCTCGATAAGCTTCGCCCATTCTTCGGGATCGAAGAGCTCGGCCTTGAATTGGTCGGCCAACTGATAATAGGTAAGCGACCCATATTTCTTTTTATGATAGGCAATGGTAACCGAGTCCCCGGTGTTCAACCCGTTCTCATACCATTCCGCATACTGCCCCTTGGTCCGGAAGGCCGGCACGGAATAAACCCCCCAATGGATAAATATGCCAAACTTCGCATCCTGGTACCATTGCGGCACCGGCCGCTTGTCCAGCGATTCCCACGTAGGCTGGTAGACCTGCACCCGCGTGACCGGCGCCGGTTGGTAGCTCTGCGCATTCGACTCCAGCGCCACCAGGCAAAACAAAAAAGACCAAATACGGAACATAGAGTTTATTCTTTCGGGTGAGAAAAGCTATACGGAAACGCATCCGGACTGGTGCCAAGATGTTTGTCAGGCACCGGGCTCATCGAGAAATCGATCACACTACCCTCCATCAGCGCCTTATGGCTTAGCCAGTTCTTACCATAGACCTTTCCGTTGACCACGACCTTGCTCACATACCGGTTCTCCGCGTTATTTGCCGGCGCGTTGATGACGATCTGCTTGCCATTCTCCAGCGTCAGCGTCATCTTTTTGAATAAGGGTGCGCCTAATATATACTGATCCGTACCGGGACAGACCGGGTAGCAGCCGATGGCCGACCAGATATACCAGGCGGAGGTCTGCCCGTTGTCCTCATCACCGCAATAGCCGTCCGGCGTGGCGTGATAAAGCCGGTTCATCGCTTCTCTCACCCAATATTGGGTCTTCCAGGGCTCGCCGGCATACTCATACAGATAGATCATATGTTGGATCGGCTGATTGCCGTGTGCATAATTCCCCATGTTCGTGATCTGCATCTCCCGGATCTCATGGATCACGGATGTATAATAGGAAGCATCGAATACAGGCGGCACGATAAACACAGAGTCGAGCATTCCGATGAACGCCGCCTTACCACCCATGAGGTCCTTCAGCCCCTGTATATCCTGGAAGACGCCCCAGGTATAATGCCAGCTATTGCCCTCCGTAAAGGCATCCCCCCATTTGAACGGATTGAAGTTAGCTGACCAGCTGCCGTCCTGGTTCTTTCCATGCATCAGCTTATGCGCGGGGTCATATAAATTCCGATAATTCTGACTGCGCCGGGCAAACGAATCGATCTCCGCCTTCGGCCGGCCCAACGCTTTCGCCAGCAGATAGATACAATGGTCGTCATACGCATACTCCAGGGTCCGGGCGGCATTCTCATAAATGTTGACATCATAAGGCACATACCCCAGACGGTTGTAATACTCATATCCTTTCCGGCCAACCGACTGAACAGGACCTTCATGATTCGTATTCTTTAGCAACGCTTCATATAGCGTGTTGATATCATATCCCCGCAACCCCTGCAGATACGCATCTGCAACGATCGATGCGGAGTTCGACCCGATCATACAATCCCGATGCCCCGGGCTCTGCCACTCCGGCAAAAACCCACTCTCCTTATACGCATTCACAAGCCCCGCCTGGATATGGGCATTCAGCTCCCGATGCATCAGATTGAACAGTGGAAAAACCGCACGGAACGTATCCCAAAAACCATTGTCGGTAAACATATACCCCGGCAGCACCTGTCCGTTATAGGGACTATAATGCACGATCTTGCCCTGGGCGTCCAGCTCATAGAATTTCCGTGGGAACAGCATGGTCCGGTAGATACAGGAGTAGAACGTACCCGTCTGGTCCACCGTCCCGCCTTCCGCTTTGACCCGACCCAGCTCCTTGTTCCAGATGGCCTTGGCCTTCGATTTTACTGTCTCGAAATCGTCGCTCCCGATCTCCTTGAGATTGAGCTCGGCCTGTTCCGGGCTGATGAACGAAGAAGCGACACGCGCATAGACCTGATCGCCTCGCCTGGCGATGGAAAAACCGACGACGGCACCCACATGCGTATCCTTTTCTTCCAGCCGGGTATCATTCAGCGCGTCCCCACTGAAAACGGCGGTATTGGCAAAGGGCCGGCTAAAAACGATCACAAAATAATTCTTGAAATTATCCGGCACGCCCCCGCTGTTCTTGGTCGTATACCCGATGATCTTGTTCTCCGAAGGGATGATCTTTACATAAGAGCCATTGTCCAGCGCATCTATGACGACATAGGCGCTGTCCGTTTTCGGGAACGTGAACCGGATGCCGGCGGCCCTTTCGGTAGGCGTGATCTCCGTCGTGACGTCCGGGTCGGCGAGATACACACTATAATAATAAGGATGCGCGACCTCCGCCTTATGCGAAAACCAGCTGGCCCGGTCATCTTCTTTGAACAAACGCTTGCCGACGACGGGCATCACCGCGAACTGCCCATAGTCGTTGATCCAGGGGCTAGGCTGATGCGTCTGTTTGAATCCGCGTATCTTGAGGGCATCGTACGTGTAAGCCCACCCGTCTCCCATCTTTCCCGTCTGAGGCATCCAGCAGTTCATG
>JAMFRX010000703.1 GCA_026224995.1 Puia dinghuensis | reverse complement strand
TTCTCGGGCACGGCATAGGACTTAACCCGCGGGACCAGGACCAGCCGGTCGGTCCCCAGCTCCAGCCAGCCTAATGAATCTTTAGGCATCTGCTCCGGCGTCTTCTTCCTGATCCGGGCCTCCCGGGTAGCTGTAAAAAATGGTTTTATATGAAAGACCACGAACCGGCTGTCTTCCGTGATGGTCGCCTGCGCCCCGCGGGGTATCTCTTTTGCATAGTTACCCGTCGTACTCCGGATCACGAGGCGGCCATCCCCTTCCTCGGGGGTCACCGTATAGACCAGGTATTTCCCGTCGGCTGAAAATGCTTTTTCATCGATGCGCTGCCAGCCATCGTATACGGAGGGGTCCAACGGCTTTTTCTGAGCCCGGGCAAAAAGCCCTAACAGCGTGAGAGACACGAGGATGATAAAGATTCGCATGTAGCAGTAGATTTGGTCTTGAACGAATTTAAGGATTCCCCACGAACAATTTATACGTCAAAAACGTTCCTTTTCCACCCCCCATCGCTTAAAAAACAGTAATCATATGAGTACAAAAATTCATTTTCGCAAAGATTATACCATCGGTGGCGACTTTAGGATCCGTAGGATGGGATTCGGCGCCATGCGCCTCACAGGCCAGGGAATCTGGGGACCGCCCAAAGACCATGACGAGGCCATCCGGGTGCTGCGCCGCGCCGTCGAGCTGGGCGTCGACTTCATCGACACCGCCGACAGCTATGGCCCCAACATTGCGGAAGACCTGATCGCCGAAGCCTTGTATCCCTATCCCAAGGGCCTCGTGATCGCCACGAAGGGCGGCTTTCTCCGCTCCGGTCCCAACCAATGGAATGTCAATGCCAGGCCCGAACATTTGAAAGAAGCTCTGGAAGGCAGCCTCGCCCGTCTCCGGGTAGACAGCATCGACCTGTATCAATTGCATCGGATCGATCCTTCCATCCCCTTTGAGAAAACGCTGGAATTCCTGCAAGGTGTTTTCGAAGAAGGGCTGATCAAACACGTAGGCCTCTCCGAAGTAGGTGTGGAAGACATCAAAAAAGCGGAGGCATATGTGGACGTCGTCTCCGTCCAGAACAAATACAGCCAGGACTACCGCAAGTGGGAATCCGTGCTGGACTATTGTGAGAAGACCGGCAAGGCCTTCATCCCCTGGAACCCTATGAATGCTGGAAATTTGAACAATGCAAAAGTCCTCGAGCGTGTCGCCGGTCAGATAGGCGCCACGCCGCATCAGCTGGCGCTGGCCTGGCTCCTCTACCATTCTCCCAACGTCCTGCTCATTCCCGGTACGTCCAGCGTGGCGCATCTGGAAGAGAACATACAGGCCGAGAAGATCGAACTTACCGAAGAACAATTAGAAGAATTGAGTGGTCGCGCTTAAGCGCGACCAAATAGGGGGTCACAGTGATGTGACCCCCTATTTTTATTTACTTCCTTTCTGCAGTGCCTGCACCGAATCCAGGTGCATCTGCAGGATCGGCACCATCTTAGCCGCCAGCGCCTTGATATCCGGGTCATTGGCCTCCTGCGAAGCCTTCTGGAATTCGTCGATGTCTTCCTTGTGATCGCTCACCATGAGCTTCACATAGGCCTTGTCGAATTCCCGGCCCGTCTTCTTCTGTAAGTCATCCCGTTCTTTCTTCTGGTCATTGGAGATCGTATCCGGCAGGATGATCTGCTTGCTGGCAGCCAGCCCCCGCAGCTCCTTCTCGCCCTCGGAATGATCTTTTATCATCATCTGCCCGAAACTCTTGACGCCCGCGCTGGCCGCATTGGTCTGCGCCAGCTGACCCAGGATCACCTCCAGCTGGTTCCCGCTGGTAGCCTTCACCATGAACCCGGCATCCCCCTTCGACGGTACCTTGCCTGAGTCCGTGACCGACTGGTTACTCTGCACACTGTCGTTGGCCTTTTCGGCCGTTTTTACATTATCGGGGTTATTGCTACACGCACCGGCCAGCATTCCCGCTGCCAGTACTCCGGCCAGCACCAGCCGGCCCTTGGTATTGAATACATTTACCATAAGTTCTTTAAGGGTATACGCTTCAAAAGCTGTGCCCGGCGGGGCCGGCCTGCGGCTGCTCAGCACCAAATTTACCCGATCATTATCATGCCATGTCTTAGAAAGGCCGGTTTTCTTACTTAAATTTGCCTTAGCATGTTTATCGGCTAAAATGTCACTTATGCCTGCTACTACTTTTATAATTGACGGAAACGGGAAAAAGATATCGGCTGTGCTTCCTATCAAGCGGTATCAACAGCTGCTCGAAGATCTGGAGGACCTCGAAGATATCCGTGCCTATGACAAAGCGAAAGCTAAAAGAGAAAAGCCCATCCTTCTCCGCGGGCGACGACCGCGTTATTTATGAAATCCAGGATACCCGGCTGATTGTGACGGTCATTACAATTGGGCACAGGAAAGAGGTCTACGAATGACAGCGGGTTCCCTACCTCATCAGTAACAGAATTGAATAATTCTTTAACAGGCCCCGCATGGAGTTGTAGGTGGGAATCAATCGACGTACTCGCCAGGTACCGGGCAAACAATCATGGGCGGAGGAATTATGTCGCCGCAAATTGGTGTGAGCTGGAACTTTCGGTCTGGCAATAATGGGCAGTTTTTAGTACATCTTTAAAATGGTAATATGCATGTTTGGTGAAAAATTAATTATAAAATAAATCTTCATTTGTGAATTTTTTAAAGGATGCTTTCGTTTGTTTAGTTCTTATAGCATTATTTCTATTTGCCATTTTAGCCACTTTTTCACCGAAAAAGATCACGAATTTTATAAAGAAATTGGATACACCACAGTGGCAGCGAGAGCTAAACAGCGACAAATTTTATCCTGTAGGATTGCGGATATTTGGTATTATCGTACTCTTTTTTTACCTAATATATATATGGTCAATTGTAAACCATTCAAGTCGTTAAAGGAAATTGCCAACTTACTCGCTCTTCAACCTTCACCGGACTCCCGCCGCTCATGCCGAGATATTCGCCTGCTAAAAGAAATTCTCCAGCAAGCGATGCATCGACCACTACGCCAATGGCGAGGCGATAATCATTGTCGGGGTGATAAGCGGGCGAAGTCGCGGGACAGCAGCACCAAAATGGCGCTTACCTCTGCACCCAGCACCTTGCGGATGCCGATCTCTCTGGCCCGCTGCTCGGCCGCATCGGTAACAAGACCAAACAATCCTAAGAAGGCGATCAGGACGACTAAGATTGTCAAAATAATCAAGGAGTACTCCTTCCCAACAACTCTTTAACCTTCCCCTCTATCCCCTCCGGCTTCGTCACCGGCGAATACCGCTTCACCGGCTTGCCG
>JAMFRX010000702.1 GCA_026224995.1 Puia dinghuensis | reverse complement strand
GCTCAGCCGGTGCTCATCGACCTGGAGAAAGGCGGCAGGAAGATCCCGGCTGTGGTGGTGGGCACCAAGATGGGACATATTTTCGTGCTGGACCGGTTAACGGGGGTGTCCCTCTTTCCTGTAGAAGAGCGTCCCGTGCCGGCTTCCACGGTCAAAGGCGAGGAAGCCTGGCCGACGCAGCCCTTCCCGGTGCTGCCCGCGCCTTTAGGCATCCAGGGGCTTAGCCTGGACGATGCCTGGGGACTTACGCCGGAAGACCTGCAAGAGGCGAAACGGCGCATCGCGCTGTACCGCAGCCAGGGGCCTTTTACCCCGCCGAGCTTCGAGGGCTCCATCATGGCGCCGGGCAATGTCGGCGGCATCAACTGGAGCGGCATGTGCTACGACCCTGTTCATGGCTGGCTCATCACCAATATCAATCTCGTCCCTGCCGTCATCCGGATGATCCCGCGGGACAGCATCGACGAGGTCGAACGGTCAGAGCCTTCGGTGCTGCGGGCGGAGACGGGCCGCCAGACGGGGACGCCCTATATAATGAAGCGGGACTACCTGTTCAAGTCGGACGCGCGGGGCTATGTCATGCAGGTGAAGCCACCGTGGGGAGTGCTTGTGGCCATCGATCTGCATACGGGGCTGAAGCAGTGGGAGGTGCCCCTTGGCTATATGCTGGACCCGGCAAAATTCCCCGGGGCGGAAAAATGGGGCTCCCTCAACTTTGGCGGGGCCATCGTAACCGGTGGAGACCTTATCTTTGTGGCGGCCAGCATAGACGGGCATTTCCGGGCCTTCGACCGGCGGACGGGAAAGGTCCTCTGGGAATATGCACTGCCTGCCGGCGGACAGGCGACGCCGATGAGCTATTCCCTTGACGGGAAGCAGTATGTGGTGATCGCGGCCGGGGGCCATGGGAAGCTGCATACGAAGCAGGGGGATTACCTGATGGCCTTTGCGCTGCCGTGACAGCCGACCCTGCCCAACGGGGTCATCTGGCTGGGACTTATCCACCGTTGTGAATAATCCGTTGAAAAAAAAGGTATTTGTTTTGGCTATTTGCCGATATTTTACGACTTTTGCAGTCCAAAATTTTCAGTATGGCTAGAGTTTGTCAGATCACGGGTAAGGCGCCCATCACCGGGAATAAAGTATCGCATTCAAATATAAAGACTAAACGCAGGTTTCTACCCAATCTGCAGACCAAGCGCTTTTTCCTCGCCGAAGAAGACAAGTGGATCACGTTGAAGGTATCTTCGGAAGGACTGCGTACCATTAACAAAAACGGCCTTCTCAGTGTTGTAAAAGAGCTGAGGGCTAAAGGAACTAAGATCTAAAATATTTTAATAACCCACCATCATGGCAAAAAAAGGCAGCAGGGTTCAGGTGATTTTGGAATGCACGGAGCATAAGACCAGTGGTCAGCCCGGCACCAGCCGGTATATCACTACCAAGAACAAGAAAAATACCCCCGAAAGGCTTGAACTGAAGAAATTCAACCCGATCCTGAAAAAAGTAACTGTTCATAAAGAAATTAAGTAATCATGGCAAAAGCAGCAAAAACCGCAATCAAGACCAAGGATGCCAAGGCGGCTTCGGAAGCCAAGAACTGGACCAAGGTCATTAAGGCTGTACGCAGCCCCAAATCGGGCGCCTATACCTTCAAGGAACAAATCGTGCACAAGGATAAGATCAAGGAATTCCTGGCGCAGAAGTAAACTGACATCTTAGGGGTTTAGTAAGAAATAGAAAAGCGGACTAGTTGTCCGCTTTTTGCAATTATACTATCATGGGACTTTTTGATAAGCTATTCGGGAAAAAAGAGAAGGAAAGCCTGGACCAGGGGCTACAGAAGACCAAAGAAGGCTTCCTATCCCGGCTGACCAAGGCCATCGCCGGCAAAAGCACGGTGGACGAGGAAGTGCTCGATAACCTGGAAGACGCCCTGGTGAGCGCCGACGTCGGCATTGACACCACTATCCAGATCATCAAGCAGGTTGAGAAACGGGTTGCTAAGGATAAGTATATTAATACCAGCGACTTAAATGGCATACTTCAACAAGAGATTGAGCAGATCCTGGTGGATGCGCCCGAACAGAGCTACAAGGATTTCGGTGTGCCTACGGGCAATAAGCCCTATGTGATCCTGGTAGTCGGCGTCAATGGGGTCGGCAAGACCACGACCATCGGCAAGCTGGCCTATAACTTCAAGAAGGCGGGCAAGTCAGTGTTGCTGGGGGCTGCGGATACCTTCCGGGCGGCTGCGACAGAGCAGCTCACGATCTGGAGCGACCGGGTAGGCGTGCCTATCGTGAAGCAGGGTATGGGGGCCGACCCGGGCGCTGTGGCATTCGACACTATTCAGAGCGGGGTTGCGAGAGAGGTCGATGTCGTGATCATCGACACGGCGGGCCGCCTCCACAACAAGGCCTATCTCATGGAAGAGCTCAGCAAGATCAGCAGGGTGATCAAGAAGATCATGCCCGATGCCCCGCACGAAGTGCTGCTGGTGCTCGACGGCTCTACCGGGCAGAATGCTGTGGAGCAGGCCCGTCAGTTCACGGCGGCGACGGATGTGACTGCCCTGGCCATCACCAAGCTGGATGGCACCGCCAAGGGCGGGGTCGTGCTGGCCATCGCCAACCAGTTCAAGATCCCCGTGAAGTTCATCGGCGTCGGCGAAAAGATGGAAGACCTGCTGGTGTTCGATAAGCACGAATTCGTGGACAGCCTGTTCAGCCTGGAAAAATGAAAATATGAGCAGTCGCCCGGGGTGCGGAATTTAGGGGAAACTGCCCAATAGTTCGTAAATTTGCGTCCTTCATGAAGACAAGAACATTACAGCGGGACAAAGTCAACATCATCACCTTAGGCTGCAGCAAGAACATGGTCGATAGCGAGGTGCTGAGCGGTCAGCTGCGTGCAAATGACATCGACGTCGTGCATGAAAATACCAAAAAAGACCACAACATCGTGGTCGTCAATACCTGCGGATTCATCGACAAGGCCAAGGAGGAATCCGTCAACACCATTTTAGACCAGGTGGCGCTCAAGAAAAAAGGCCGGCTGGACAAGGTCTATGTCACCGGCTGTCTGAGTCACCGGTACCGCGAAGACCTGGAGAAGGAGATCCCCGAAGTAGACGCCTGGTTCGGTACGATGGAGCTGCCCCTGCTCCTGAAAAAATTT
Source organism: Puia dinghuensis (assembly GCA_026224995.1). Taxonomy (GTDB): domain Bacteria; phylum Bacteroidota; class Bacteroidia; order Chitinophagales; family Chitinophagaceae; genus Puia; species Puia dinghuensis_A. The sequence goes on along the minus strand of JAMFRX010000702.1, from coordinate 1,817 downwards.
GAAGCCGACTACAAGTCAGAGCTGCTGGGCGAGCGATTGCTGTCCACGCCTCAGCATTATGCCTACCTTAAGATCTCGGAAGGCTGTAACAGGACCTGTGCGTTCTGTGCGATCCCGCTGATGCGGGGCGCCCATGTGAGCCGGCCCATGGAAGACCTGGTAAAAGAGGCGGAGAGGCTGGTTCAGCGGGGGGTGAAGGAGATACTGCTGATCGCCCAGGAGCTCACCTATTACGGACTCGATATCTATAAGCGCCGCGCCTTGCCGGAGCTGCTGCACCGGCTGGCCGATATCAAAGGGTTGACCTGGATACGGCTGCACTATGCCTATCCCTCGAAATTCCCGCTGGAGATCCTGGACGTGATAAGAGAAAGGGACAATATCTGCAACTATCTGGATATTCCATTGCAGCATGCCAGCGACAATATGCTGAAAGCCATGCGCAGGCAGATCACGAAGGCGGAGATGACGGAGCTCATCCATACGATAAGGGAGCGGGTACCGGGCATCTGTTTGCGTACGACCCTGATCGCCGGGTTCCCTGGCGAGACGGAAGCGGACGTGGAGGAGCTCAAGGCTTTCCTGCAGGAGCATCGTTTCGATCGGGTGGGGATCTTCCCTTACTCACACGAGGAGGGCACGTCGGCGGGAGAGCTTGTGGATGATGTGCCGGCCGAGGTCAAGCAGCAGCGGGCGCAGGAGATCATGGAAGTCCAGCAGGAGATCTCCTATCAGAAGAACCAGGAGAAGGTGGGACGGGTCTTCCGGACCCTTATAGATAAGAAGGAGGCGGGGCGGTGGCTGGGCCGGACGGAATTCGATTCCGTAGAGGTCGACAACGAGGTGATCGTCCACAGCGCCGACAAGCTGCCGGTAGGAGATTTTGTGCAGGTCCGGATCACGAAAGCGTACGACTATGACCTGGAAGGGGAAGTAGTGAGTTAAAATCCGCGAAGAAAAGATTAATCGGCGCTACGGGACCATGCGGCCAAACCGGTATTTTTGCGCATAAAAAATTGAACACATGAGAATAAACTGGAACGGAGTCTTTCCGGCCCTCACAACCAAGTTTACCGCACAGGATACCCTTGACCTTCCTATGTTCGGTGTCAACCTGCAAGCCCAGGTAGAAGCCGGCGTCCACGGCGTCATTATTGGCGGCTCCCTTGGGGAAGCCAGCACCCTGACCCTGAATGAAAAAGAGACCCTGATCCGCTATGCCGTGGAGAAAGTCGGGAAGCGCATTCCCATTCTGCTGAATATAGCCGAGGGTTCCACCCGGGAGGCCGTCGAGCAGGCGAAGCTGGCTTCGCAGTGGGGCGCCAGGGGGCTGATGATATTGCCGCCCATGCGGTACAAGAGCGATCACCGTGAGACGGTGACCTTCTTCAAGACGATAGCCGCTTCCACCGACCTGCCGGTGATGATCTATAATAATCCGGTGGACTACAAGATAGACGTGACGCTGGATATGTTCGAAGAACTGCTTGAGGTGCCTAATATCGAGGCCGTCAAGGAGTCTACGCGTGATGTGACCAATGTCACGCGTTTCATCAACCGCTTTGGCGACAGGATAAAGATCCTTTGCGGGGTCGATACGATTGCCGCAGAAGAGCTGCTGATGGGCGCCTGTGGCTGGGTGGGCGGCCTGGTATGCGCTTTCCCGGCGGAGACGGTAGCTATCTATAAGCTGATACGGGCCGGCCGCGTCGCGGAAGCCCTGGAGATCCATCGTTGGTTCCTGCCCTTGCTGGAGCTGGATATCCATGCCAAGCTGGTGCAATATATAAAGCTGGCGGAGGCGGAGGCCGGCCTGG
>JAMFRX010000701.1 GCA_026224995.1 Puia dinghuensis | reverse complement strand
CCGGCGTCTTTGACGGCCTCGTCGCTGGCGGCCAGCGCGATCTGGGTATAGCGGTCGCACTTGCGGGCCTCTTTTTTCTCGAGGTATTGCAAGGGGTCAAAACCTTTTAGTTCACAGGCAAAGCGCGTTTTGAACTTGGAAGCATCGAACAGGGTAATAGCATTAGCACCGGAAACGCCATTCAGCAACCCATCCCAGTAATCCTGTGTATTGTTACCAATGGGTGTGAGGGCTCCAATGCCTGTAACAACAACTCTTTTCAATTCCATAATGGAGTTTTCCCAGGAGCGTTTAAGGATAAAATCCGCCCTCCTAAGCTTTTATGCTTGAAAAGGCGGATGGAACAAGTTCTATACAAGGGCGCTTTCCCCTTGCTTATTTAGCGTGCTCTTCCAGGTAAGCGATAGCCTGACCTACGGTAGTAATGGTCTCAGCCTGCTCATCAGGGATGGAAATGTTGAATTCTTTTTCGAATTCCATGATGAGCTCGACGGTGTCCAGAGAGTCTGCACCCAGATCATTGGTAAAGGAAGCTTCGTTAGTAACCTCTGCTTCCTCCACACCGAGTTTATCGACTATAATCTTCTTAACCCTTGTAGCGATGTCTGACATTGTATTAAATTTTAGTTATACGCCCGCAAAAATAACGGTTCCGGGTTACAGAACAAAATTGGCCTTTTTTATTTTGAAGTTTTAATGGGGGGGGCCGGCTGGGGCGGTTTTGCCGTAAATCCCGTAATTTACATGAAAATCACAGCAAAAGCATGGCGCTTAGGATGATAGATCATGGAACGAAGGAGTATCAGCAGATGGTGAATCTGCGCAATGAAATATTGCGTAAGCCGCTGGGGCTCTACTTTAGCGCGGACGAGCTGGAGCGGGAGAAGGACGATATCCTGATGGGCGCGTTCGAAGATGACCGGCTTCTGGGCTGCTGTCTGCTTACCCGTATGGAGGATGGCACCATCCGGCTCCGGCAGATGGCCGTACCTAATAATATGCAGGGAAAGGGTGTCGGCCGTGCGCTGATGATCTTTGCCGAGAACATTGCCCGGGATCTGAGCTACAAGAAACTGTGCATGCATGCCCGTAAAACGGCGACGGGCTTCTATGAGAAGCTTGGCTATACGATAGCGGGCGACGAGTTCGAAGAGGTCACTTTACCACATTACATAATGGAGAAGGCGCTGTAGGCCTTTATCTTATCAGCCTCAGGCTGATGGGATAGCGGTAGATCTTGTTCTCGCTGGCCTTGATGGTGGCTATGATCACGAAGACCAGGTTCAGGATCAACGCTACGAAGAACAGGAGCAGTCCGATGACGATTGCTGCCAGGAGGCCGCTGATGATATAGGCGACGATCACGGTCAGCTGAAAGTTCAGGGATTCCCTGGCGTTAGCTTCCCCGAAAGAGGAATCATTTTTTTTTATCCACCAGATGACGAGAGGGGCTAAAATACCGATTCCGGGCACTATGCACAGGATATGGGACAGGATGGCCAGGGTGCGTTCGTCGCTGGTGGGGGTGGTGAGGGGGTATTCTTCAGGCATGGTAGTAGGTTTTGGCCTGTTGAATGTACGAAAATTTACGAAATTTTATGAGTCTGCCGTCTGTAGAGCCGGCTGCTGGAGGACGAATTTGCTCATCCGCTGCAGGAAGGCGAGCACGTCTGTCATGGACCGGGTATCTTCCGCGACAAGGAGAAAGTTCTTTCCTGCCTGCTTGAGCCGGCCTTTATTGGTATGTTTTTGTAAATAATCCAGGATGAGCCGGAAGATATCGGACTCGAAATAGGGCGAATCGGGCCGGTTGATGAAATAACAGCGCAGCGTGTCTTCTTTGAGGATCAGCTTTTCGAAGCCCAGGCTCACTGCCAGCCTGCGGATGCGGACGGTATGGAAGAGGTCTTCCACCTGCGGGGGGATGGGGCCAAACCGATCCGTCAGCTCAGTATGGAACTCTTCCAGCTCCTGTTCGCTGTCGCAGTTATCCAGCCGGGTATAGAGGGTCAATCTTTCTGTGACGCTTTCCACATAGCTATCCGGGATGAGTATCTCCAGATCCGTGTCGATGGTGCAATCCTGCACATAGTCTTCCTGTTTGGCGATCTCTTCTTTGAAGAGCTCGCGGAATTCCGTTCGTTTTAGCTCTTTGATGGCTTCGTTGAGGATCTTCTGGTAGGTCTCGAAGCCGATGTCGACCATGAAGCCGCTTTGCTCACCGCCGAGCATATTGCCTGCGCCGCGGATGTCGAGGTCGCGCATGGCGATCTGGAAGCCGCTGCCCAGGTCGCTGTGCTGTTCGAGGGTCTGGAGCCGTTTGCGTGAATCCGTGGGCAGGGTGGCCAGCGAGGGCGCCAGGAGATAGCAGAAGGCTTTCTTATTACTGCGTCCAACCCGGCCGCGCAGCTGATGAAGGTCGCTGAGCCCGAAGTGATGGGCATTATTGACGATGATGGTGTTGACATTGGGGATGTCTACGCCGCTCTCTACGATGTTGGTGCATACCAGGACATCATACCGTCTTTCGATGAAGCCGAGGATATGGTCTTCCAGGTCATTGCCTTCCATTTGTCCATGGGCGTAGCCGATGCTGAGGTCGGGGCAGAGGCCCTGGATGATAGCCGCCATCTCGGCAAGACCTTGAACGCGGTTGTATATAAAGAATACCTGGCCGCCTCTTTCGGTCTCGTAATAGATGGCATCCCGGATAAAGTCTTCGTTATAGCCGTGCAATTCGGTCTGGATGGGCTGGCGGTTAGGCGGCGGCGTATTGATGATGCTGAGGTCGCGGGCACCCATGAGGCTGAACTGGAGTGTTCGGGGGATGGGGGTGGCGGTCAGCGTAAGGCAGTCTACGTTTGTGCGGAGGGTCTTGATCTTTTCTTTGTGGGCCACGCCGAACTTCTGCTCTTCATCGATCACCAGGAGGCCAAGGTCTTTGAATTTTACTTCTTTTCCCAGCAGGGCATGGGTACCGATGATAATGTCGACAGCGCCTTCTTCCAGCTTTTTGAGGGTCTCTTTTTTCTCTTTGGAAGATTTGAAGCGGTTGACGAAGTCCACTTTTACGGGAAAATCCTTGAGGCGGTCGCTAAAGGTCTTGTAATGCTGGAAGGCCAGGATGGTAGTGGGGACGAGCACGGCGGCCTGCTTGCCGTCCAGGCAGGTCTTGAAGGCGGCGCGGATCGCGATCTCCGTTTTTCCGAAGCCTACGTCGCCGCAGACGAGGCGGTCCATTGGCGAAGGCAGCTCCATATCTTTTTTGACGTCGCCCGTGGCCTTGCTTTGGTCGGGTGTATCCTCGTAGACGAAGGAGGCTTCGAGCTCCGTTTGCATGTAATTATCGGGGGAATGGGGGAAGCCTTTTTCGGCTTTGCGCTGGGCGTAGAGCTTGATAAGGTCGAAGGCTATCTCTTTCACCCTGGTCTTGGTCTTTTCCTTGAGCTTCTGCCAGGCGTCGCTGCCGAGCTTGTTGATCTTGGGGACCGTGCCTTCCTTGCCGGTGTACTTTGATATCTTATGGAGGGAATTGATGTTGACGTACAGGATGTCGCTATCCTTGTAGATGATCCGGACGGCTTCCTGCAGGCGGCCGTTGGCTTCTATCTTCTGCAAGCCGCTGTAGACGCCAAGGCCGTGGTCGATATGCGTGACGTAATCGCCAGGCTGCAGTTCACGGAGGGTCCGCAGGGTGATGGCCTTGTTCTTATTATATGCCTGCTTGACCTTGTATTTGTGATAGCGCTGGAAGATCTGGTGGTCGGTGTAGCAGGCGATCTTGAGGTCTTCGTCGAGGAAGCCTTCGTGGATGGACAGGGCTATCGGGGTAAAGGGGATGGCGGCTTTGAGGTCTTCGAAGATGGTATGGAGCCGTTCCAGCTGCTTGGGGTTCTCGGCGAAGAGATAGATCGCGAATTTTTTGGCTTCCAGCGCCTTGAGGTCTTTGATGAGCAGCTCGAACTGGCGGTTGAATGCGGGCTGCGGGCGGGTGTGGAAGTCTACAATGAACGGATTGGGGAAAGGGGAAGCCGCCGAGGGGCCGAATTCGACGAGGTGGAAGCGTTCTAATTGGGATTCAATGGATGCCGCCGTCACGAACTCGCCCGCGGTGATGTCCCGTTTTTCCAGCTTATCCTCGTCGCCGTCGATGCTGGTGTCGGGAGGCAGGGGGCGGCCTCTGGAGGGGCCTATGGGGCGGGTGGCCGGCTTGCCGCTGCCGGCCTGGCTTTCTTCCTGCTGGCGGGCCAGCTTAAGCTCTTTATCGGCCTGGATGTGGTCCAGGAAGAGGCTCAGCTCTTCTTCCTGGATGGCCAGCCGTTCGCGGGTAAAGATCCAGTCCTGCATCCAGATGACCGTATTTTCCGGAATGAACTCCAGCAAGGAGATCTTCTCACCGCCGTCCGGCCTGTTTTCGACGTTGGGGATGATGTTGACTTGCAGCAGCTTGCGTTCGCTAAGCTGGGTTTCGGGGTCAAAGATGCGGATGGAATCCACGTCGTTGCCGAAGAGCTCTACGCGGTAGGGTTTCTCGTTGCCGAAGGAATAGATATCCAGGATGCCGCCGCGAAGCGCGAACTGACCGGGCTCGTAGACGAAGTCGGTGCGTTCGAAGCCTTTGTCGACCAGCTTAATGAGGAGGCCGTCCAGGTCGAGGGTATCCCCGGCTTTGAGTGAAATGATGTTTTTGGAAAGGGCTTCGGGCAGGACGACCTTTTCGAACAGGGCTTCGGGATAGGTGACGATCAGCTTTTTATTGGTCCCTTTTGCGGCAGACAGGCGGGTCAATGCTTCTGTCCGCAGCATGGTGTGGCTGCTGTTCAGCAGGCGGTAGTTCTTTTTGTTCTTAAAAGAAGAAGGGAAATAGAAGAGGTCCAGGGCGCCGGTGAGGTTTTCGATGGTATTGTGCAGGTAGGCGGCGGCTTCGGCATCTTCGCAGACTACCAGGTGATTGAGCTGGCTGGTGCTCTCCTGCTGGAAGATCGCGCTGATAAGGAAGGCGGGTGAGCTACCCTGGAGGTTTTTGCAGGCGACGCGTTGCGGGGCGGACAATAGGATCCTGTCCGCCAGCTGAAAAAGGCGGGGAGAATGCAAAAACGACCTCAGAAGCGCCTCACTGTTCATCCGGGCGCAAAGGTACGAAAAAGCCAGGAATGCAAGCTTGCCGAAAAGGGGGGCTACGAAGATAGCGGGGCTTCCAAGCAACCGATAAATAAGAAATACCGTAAATTCTTAATAAACGGCGGCATGATCGGACTCTACACTGCAATCCACCCGGGTGATCTTCCCGGGTAACACTTCTACAGGCGCGATATTGTTCTTTTCGTCCCTACGGGTGGCGTAGAGCAGGCGCCCTTTTTTAGTGAATACAGAGTAAGTGCCTGGCGGCAAAAGAATGCGGAAATGGCCTGAGTCATCCGTATCTGTCTGGCGTATGAGGGCTGTTTGCACTGAGCTATACAGGCCGGCGGCGCCGGCGGGCTGTGACTGGCTGATATTGGTTAATTTATATACACAGATGGTAGCGTGGATGCCGGGGGAAAGACCGGTGTGATGTTTTGGTGAGGGCATATGGTTTCCGGCCGTGCTGCGGGCGGTGCCTTCGATGCCCTGCTGCTGGGAGGCAAGTAGACATACTACCATAATTAAGGCTTGTAAGTCCATAAAAACTGTAATTTTAGAAAGTTTAAAAATTGTTTATGAGTAAAAGCTGGATCCCGTCCTTAAACCTTTCCACACTCCGATACCTTATCGTCTTCCTACTCCTATTCGTATTTTCCGGACTCACGGCCAGCGCTCAGCAGGCGACCAATACTGCAGCGTTGCAAAAAACCAGCCAACAGCTTGCTGCTCAACATCACAGCTTTCGTCAAATCCTGCTACAGACTGCGAAGCAAAAGGGGTGGCCGCTGACGTTTCGCGGCACGCATGGCCGCCTGGCCGTTCTTCGAGGGGTCAATAACCAGGGGCTTCCTTACTACGTCACTACGACCGATAATATTATTTCTGCCGCCACCATCCGGACGAATACCTTGTGGCCAGGCGGGAGCACGGGGCTGAGCCTCAATGGCAGCAGCGCCAATATGAAGGGGAAGATAGCCGTTTGGGACGAAGGGCTGGTGCGGCCGACGCATGTAGAGCTGGCTGGCCGGGTCACCCAGGAGGATGGTTCGTCTGTGCTGAGTGATCACAGCACCCATGTTTCCGGTACGATGATCGCGGCGGGTGTCAATCCTGTTGCCCGGGGCATGTCCTTTGGCGCCCAGCTGCTGCAGGCTTATGATTACGACAACGACGAGGCGGAGATGGCGGCAGCCGCCGGCGCCGCCAATGGGATAATCGTCTCCAACCATAGCTACGCCGACATTGCGGGGTGGTATATCGACGCCGACGAGAACAACCGCTGGGAGTTCTGGGGCAATCCCGGGGATACGGTGGACATCAGTTTCGGCTTATACGACTCCGATACCCAGATCTGGGATTCCATAGCTTATAATGCGCCCTACTATCTGATCGCGAAGGCAGGCGGCAACAATCCCGGGGAAACGGGTCCTGACGTCGGTCAGCCATACTGGCGGATGAATGCCGCCGGCACCTTCATCAATGCGGGGAACAGGCCGGCGGGCATCAGCAGCAATGCCGGCTTCAATACTATCGCCACCTATGGCTGCGCCAAGAACATCCTGACGCTTGGCGCTGTGAATCCCATTCCCGGCGGCTATTCCCGGCCTTCGGATGTGGTGTATGCGAGCTTCAGCAGCCTGGGCCCTACGGGTGACGGGCGTATAAAGCCGGATGTGGTCGCTGACGGCGTGAATGTGCTATCCTCCATCAGCACGGCCGACAATGCTTATGATATTTACAGCGGGACTTCGATGGCGACGCCGGCCACGGCGGGCTCCTCCTTTCTGCTGCAGGAATATTACTCCAAGCTGCATGGGGGCTTTATGTACAGCTCTACGCTCAGGGGTCTGATCATCCATACGGCGGATGAAGCCGGCACGAGTCCCGGGCCCGACTATATGTTTGGCTGGGGCCTGGTGAATATCCAAAAGGCTGCCGCCGTGATCACCGCGGACAATACCGACCAGAGCCAGCAGATCAGGCAGAGCAGCCTTATTCAGGGCTCAAAGGATGCGGAATCCTTTACCGTGACCGCTTCCGGCAAGATGCCTGTTTCGGCCACTATTTGCTGGACGGACCCTCCCGGCACCCCCGCCAGCATTCCCGTGAATTCGCACAATTTCGCCGACACGCAGATAAAGCTGGTGAATGACCTGGACCTCCGGATCACGGATAATACTACCAACAAGGTGTATATGCCGTGGATATTGAATCCCCAGAATCCCGGCGCCGCCGCGACGAAAGGCGACAATATCCGTGATAACGTGGAAAAGGTGGAGCTCAGCGACAGCCTGATACCGGGCAGGACCTATACCATTTCTGTAACGCATAAGGGCACGATCCAGCGGGGCACGCAGGCCTATAGTCTGCTGATCAGCGGCGTTGGCGGCGCGGCGTATTGTCCATCCGCTTCTACTAGCGGCAGCACGGGTACGGGCATCACGAATGTGACGACGAGCAACCTGAACTATAGCGACGCGAGTCCCTGTGCCAAATATTATTCCGATCTGACGGGTCTGAACCCGGTGCAGCTGGCCGTGGGACAGACCGTGCCGATCAGCATAACCTACAGCTCCTGCGGTGCGGCGACGAATACCAATATCGCCGTCTATATCGATGCCAACAGCAACGATACTTTCGAGACCAATGAGCTGGTGCTGCTGCAGAATGATGGGCTTGCCAGCGGATCGACCGCGGCGACCTATAGCGGCAATATGGTCGTACCGGCGAATGCGAAGCCCGGCGCCTATGCACGGATGCGGATCATTGCCCAGGATGGGGCGACCAGCATTACACCTTTGCCTTGCGGCATCTATGGTGCGGGCGAGACGCAGGACTTCCGTGTCGTCTTCACCAATCCGCCCAATGACGTAGGCGTCACCGCGCTGGAATATCCGACGCTCACGAGCTGCGCCAATGATAGTCAATTAGTGGCTGTCCATATCCATAATTTCGGTACGGTTGCGCAGACTGGCGGCGTTCCGGTGACGACCGTGGTCAAGAGCGGCGCCACGACGGTGAGGACGCTGACGGCTACTTGTATGGACAGCATTCCGGTAGGCGGCGAGGTGATCTTTACCTACAACACTTCTTTCCCCACGACAGCCGGGACGAGCTATACGTTCACCAGCAAGACGGCTCTGGCCAGCGATGTGAATACGGCTAACGACACCAGTACGGGCACGGTCACCGTGAATGCCGCCCCGGCGGCCGGCACGGGAACGGCCACCGTTTGCGGCTCGAATGCTACTTCGGTGGTGCTGCATGCCGATGCCACCGGCGATGACGTGGCCATGTGGTATGACAGTCCGACCGCGACGACACCCATAGCGGCCGGCAATAATACCACCACTACGGAGATCACGGCGAATAAGACTTATTACCTTGGGCTCAACGACCTGAAGGTGAAAGGCGGGGCACCCAATAAGAATGTTTTCACCAGCACCAGTGCCAGTTTCGGCGGCGCTTACTTCCGTTTTGGCGGGAATTTCATGATGTTCACGACCAATGTCCCCTTAACGATCGAGAGCGCCAAGATGTACATCGCCCATTCCGGCCAGATGACCTTTACCCTGGCGCAGCTGGCCTCCCTGGACAACAGCACCGGTCAATATTCGTATTTCCCGCTGTACACCAATACCATCGATGTGTATGCCACCAGGCCCGTTCCGGATACTGCGGCGCAGATCGACGTAGCGGCAGGGGACAATACCGATACGGGGGCTTATTTCCTGTTAAATATTCCCGTGCCGACGCCTGGCGACTATGTCATCCTTTTGGACTGCTCCAATACAACTTCGGCTTTCCTGAACGCCAATATAAAGACCAATCCCTATCCGCTGTCCATACCCGGAGTATTCTCGATCACCGGCAACGACTTCCGCGATTATGGCAAGGCTGACAGCGTTACCTATTCGCACGGCTTTTACTATCCTTTTTATGATATCGGGATAAAGCTGACGGGGTGCGCTGCCACGCAGAGAACGGCCATAACGGCGACCACCGAGGCCTCGCCGACGATCAGCCAGCAAGGGAATGCGCTGGTGAGCAGCGCGGCTACCGGGAATCAGTGGTATCTTAACGATAGTCTGATGACCGATTCGACGACGCAGGAGATACACCCCTCGTCCCCGGGTGTATATTACACGATGATAAGCGATGCGAACACCGGATGCGTGCTAACCAGCAACAGCATCGTCTACTCGCTAACTTCGGGCAATGCCAATTCCCGGATCGGGCTGAAGGTAGGGCCTATACCAAGCCCGGGCTATCTGAATGTTTCGTTCTACCTGAGCAGCAATGCCAATCTGAGCATAGAGCTTTATGATGTCTTAGGGGAGAGGGTCTATGAGCAGGATTATGGGGAATTCACGGGATCCTTCAGCAAAACGCTCAACACCACGCTGGCGTCGGGGTACTATATTATGAAGATCGTACATGGCACCGATACTTATGAAGAGAAGATAATCATCAAGCATTAAAACCTAAATTATGCTGCAACCCTGGCAAACAGGGAAGGTCATCCGCATCGAGCAGGAAGCTGCACAGACCAGAAGGTTCTGGATCCAGCTGCCTGGACTGGCTTCGTTCGATTTCGAGCCTGGTCAGTTCGTGACGCTTGATCTACCTATTCATGAGAGGCCTGCAAAGCGTATTCGCAGCTATTCCATTGCGTCCTGGCCTGACGGCACCAATGTCATCGAGCTGGTGATCGTGCTGCTGGAGGGCGGGGCGGGCACCAACTATCTTTTCAACGAGGTGAAGGTGGGCAGCGAGCTCACGCTGCGAGGTCCGCAGGGTATTTTCACCTTGCCGAAGCCGATAGAAAAGGATCTTTTTTTCATTTGCACGGGAACGGGCATCGCTCCGTTCCGGAGCATGAGCCATCATATCCTGAATTGCAATATTGCGCACCGGGATATATACCTGATCTTCGGCTGTCGTCGTTTTGATGACTGCCTATACCGGCAGGAGCTAACTGATCTGGCGGAGAAGATCCCTTCCTTTTATTATATCCCTACTTTCTCCAGGGAGACCGCAGATGCAGCGCAGCCAATGGTCCGTACCGGCTATGTGCATACGATCTACGAGGAGCTCTGCCCGCGTCAGGAATTGGTGCGGCCAGCCCTTTTCTTTCTCTGTGGATGGAAGAATATGATCGACGAAGCCAAGGAGCGAATCCATGCGCTAGGCTATGACCGAAAATCGATCCACCAGGAATTATACGGGTAAAGTAAAAGGGCTACTTATTGTGTGTAGCTTTTTCTTTGGAGCTGTCTTTTCCGCTGATCTTCATGGGAATAACGGGAATAGACTGATCCTGGACGCGAGCTTCGAGGGCCACATACGCCCCTTGCGCTTCCAGCGTTTCCTCGTTACTGTGCAGAAGATCGGATTCCAGCTTCATAATCCTTGAATGAGCCTTGGCCAGCCTAGCTTTCGAGATAACATAGCCAATGACGATTCCGAACACACCTGCAAGCAACAGAACAATAGGGTTGATGATTAAATCGAATGTAAATGACATCTTTCGTAAAAAATTTAAGGTTCTGAACTAGATGACAGGTGCTTCAAAAGCAAATGGACAGGGTGCTTTAACAGGGGATAAAAGTAAGGATACTGGCCCCTTACCGGGCCAAATATCCAATAAAATAATGGAATTATTCAATAAAATGCACGCAAAATTTATATTTTTTATGCCAATTGCCGGTTAATGATAGCCGCGACCTCCCCGATGGGAATCCGCTCCTGCTGCATGTTATCCCGATAACGGATTGTCACTGTTCCATCTTCTTTTGACTGATGATCAACCGTTACGCAGAAGGGTGTACCGATGGCGTCCATGCGGCGATAGCGTTTACCTATGGCATCTTTTTCTTCATAGAAGCACCGGAACTGGGGCTTACAGGCGTCCATGATACCACGGGCAAGCTCGGGGAGGCCATCTTTTTTGGTAAGGGGAAGAATAGCCAGCTTTATTGGCGCCAGCCGGGGTGGGAAGCGCAGGACTACCCTGCTGTCGGGCTTTTCGGGTGTTCCCAGGTCTTCTTCCGCATAGGCTTCGCTGAGGACCATGAGGACGGTCCGGTCCAGGCCGATAGAGGTCTCGATGACGAAGGGGATATAGTTCTGGTTGATCTCGGGGTCGAAGTATTGCAGCTTCTTTTTGCTGTATTCCTGATGGCGGCTCAGGTCATGATTGGTACGGGAATGGATGCCTTCTACTTCTTTAAAGCCGAAGGGAAATTCATATTCGATATCGCAGGCCGCTTTTGCGTAGAAGGCGAGCTTTACGTGGTCGTGGAAGCGGTATTTGTCTTTTGGGATGCCAAGGCCCAAGTGCCATTGCATGCGGGCTTCTTTCCAATACTCATACCACTGGTCCTCTGTGCCGGGGCGGATGAAGAACTGCATTTCCATTTGTTCGAATTCCCGCATGCGGAAGATGAACTGCCGGGCGACGATCTCGTTGCGGAAGGCCTTGCCGATCTGCGCGATGCCGAAGGGAATCTTCATGCGGCCTGTTTTCTGCACGTTGAGGAAGTTGACGAAGATTCCCTGGGCTGTCTCGGGGCGCAGGTAGATCTCGCTGGCTTCATCGGCGACGCTGCCGATCTGGGTAGAGAACATGAGGTTGAACTGGCGGATGTCGGTCCAGTTAGCAGTACCGCTGACCCCGCATTTTATTTTCAGGCGTTCGATAAGTGTTTTTAGGCCGGGCAGGTTTTCGGCGGCGATGAGCGCGTCCATTTCGGACTGGAGGTCTTCGGCTT
>JAMFRX010000083.1 GCA_026224995.1 Puia dinghuensis | reverse complement strand
GGAATGCCGGGTCAGCGGGCTGCCTATTGGACTGGGTGAGCCGTTTTGGGACTCCGTGGAATCTGTCCTTTCCCATGCGTTATTCGCCATTCCGGCAGTCCGGGGGGTCGAATTCGGCACCGGGTTCGCTGCGGCCCGGATGTTTGGCAGCGAGCACAATGACGCCATAGAAGACAGGCAGGGACATACCCGTACCAATCATGCGGGCGGGGTAGTCGGCGGCATTACCAATGGGAATGAGCTGGTGTTCCGGCTGGCGATCAAGCCGACCAGCTCTACGCCCAAGGAGCAGCATACCCTGAACTGGGAAACGGGCGAGCAGGAGGCTTTTTCCGTAAAGGGGAGACACGATCTTTGCGTCGCCCTGCGGGCGCCGGTGATCGTAGAAGCGGTCACGGCCCTGGTGCTGGCCGATCTTTTGCTGCTGGAACAGCGGGTGCCCCGAATACTGTGAATTCGCCTTTTACAGAGAAGAAATTTGTATTATATTGGAGGATATATGAAAAACCGAAAGCGACTCGTCCTGTTACTTTTCCCGATCTTTTTGCTCCTAACCCTGATATCCTGCCATCATAAAAAAAGTGGAGAAGAGAAGGACGTGGTGAAGACCCCGGCTCAGATGGATGCACATGTAGGAACTGACCTTAAATCATTGCTTCAATTTGCCAGCGACAACAAGGAAAGATTGAACGACTCTACTGTATTAGCCTACCGGAAGCTGGCGGACAGTGTCTACGAGAACAATGGCTATACCCCTATATGGAGCAATAAGGAGCATTGGCTGCCAGCTGGGGACAGCCTGCTGGCGTTCATCGGCAATAGCAAGACCTATGGCTTATTTCCCTCCGACTATCATTATACCTCTTTAGCCTTTATCCAGCGGATCATTGGCGAGGATACCATGGCGCGGAAGAATGCCGCGCTTTGGACGAGGGCCGATCTGATGCTGACGGATGCTTTTTTTGGGCTGGTAAAAGACCTGAAACAGGGGCGCCTGGATTACGACAGCGTCACGCTCCGGAAAGACTCCGTGCTGGCTGACACCCTGTTCCTGCAGACCCTGGCCACCGCCAGGAAGGCCGGGAATATTGCGCCGGCCCTCGACAGCCTGGAGCCCCGGCACCCGGGCTATGACTCGCTGAAGGCCTATCTGAAGGACTTCCTGGCCGCTGCCCATTTCCGGAACCTCACCTGGCTGGATTATCCCTATGAGAAAAAGGACTCCGCCGCATTTGCGGCAGCGCTTACGAATCGATTGAAAGAAGTAGGGTACCTGGACTCTCTGGTGGTGCAGCCGGATACCGCTGTCCTCGCGGGGGCTATCCGGAACTATCAGCAGACCAATAAGCTGAAAGTAACCGGGAGAGTGAATAACGAAACTGTTACGCTGATGGACAATTCCGATTGGGAAAAGTTCAAACGGATCGCCATCAACCTGGACCGTTATAAGCTCCTGCCCGATACCCTGCCCAAGACCTATGTCTGGGTGGATCTGCCGGCCTTCAGGCTGCAGGTGGTGGATTCGGATACCGTAGCGCTGGAGTCGAAGGTCATCGTCGGCGCGCCCAAGACACGGACCCCCTTGCTGACAAGCGAGATCTCCAATTTCGTGACCTATCCGCAGTGGACGGTCCCCATGAGCATCATCATGAAAGACATGCTTCCGGCGATCAAGAATAATGTCAACTACCTGGCGAAGCAGAACCTGATGGTCGTGGACGATAACGATAGTGTGCGAGACCCGACGAAGATCAACTGGCGGCGATTGAATAAGAATAATTTCCCTTACCAGATAAAGCAGCGGCAGGGGGATGATAATTCCCTGGGGGTGATCAAATTCAACTTTAGGAACAAGTACGATGTGTATCTGCATGATACCAATGTGCGCTGGATGTTTGATAAGAGCTTCCGCGCCCTGAGCCATGGCTGTGTGCGGGTAAAAGAGTGGAAGAAGCTATCGGCTTTTCTCATCCGCAACGATACGATGAAGTACCATCCGGATACGCTCAGGAACTGGATGCAGCGACAGGAAAAGCATACGGTCTATGGTTTTTCCCGGGTGCCGATCTATCTGCGGTATTTTACCGCTGAAGGGAAGAAGGGGAAGATCGTATTTCACGATGACATCTATGGAGAAGATAAAGAGCTGAGGAACAGGTATTTTGCACAGAAACCTATCTATTAATACTTTTTGTTGCCCGGCGTTCGTTGTACTGTACGATGTCAAGAAAGATCAAACTAGGATTACTTGCCACTTTGCTGCTTCCTATGGCTGTCTTTGGCCGCGGGGAAAGGGCTATTGAGGACAGCATCCCGCGTGGAGGGCAAGGGCATCATAAGGGGGCTTCCGCTAAGGTACAATACGGGGTCGCCAGCTTCTATTCCAACAAGTTCGAGGGCCGGAAGACTTATACCGATGAGATCTTTACGCAGGAAAAGCTCACCGGGGCCAGCAACACCCTCCCTATGCATACCTGGGTGAAGGTGACCAATCTACGCAATCACCAGACCGTCTACGTCCGCATCAATGACAAGATGCATCCCCGTAACAAGCGGCTTATCGATCTAAGCCGTGCGGCTGCCAACAAACTAGGTTATACCGGTAATGGGCTGGCCCGCGTGCGCATCGATGTGCTGGGGAAAAAAAGGCCACCGGAAGCCGAGGAAGAAATGGCTATCCGGCGGCCCGGGCAGGATTAATTTTTCATTTTCTTAAACACACTGATACTACCGCTTGTAGAAACACGCAGTAAATAAGTAGTTTTTGCGCCGATGGCAGTGACATAATAGCTGACGCCGTCGTCGGAGTCATTGTATTCGATGGCATCCCTCTGGACGTAATCTGCGTATTCGTTCTTCAGGCTCATCTGGACGGACAGCGGGAGGTTGCCAACCGTGACCTGGCGGCAGGTGGCCATGAAGTTCCCCTGGAGATCGTAAAATGCCTGTAATTTCATGGCATTCCATTCAAAGTTCACTTCTGTGAATTGTCCCTTAACTTTGTAGGTGACATCCGTGGCATTGGGATATTTATGCTGGAAATTTTCAACGCCCGCGAATTGTGGTTCTGTGCCGCCGGTGGTGTTGGCCCGGGTGGTCCCCGCAACGGTGAGGAACAATATAACGGCGATAAATAAGTGCTTCATTTGATTAGATTGATTGATGTAATTAATACGATTATTATTTGTTTGCTAGCTGTATCCTATAAGACTAAAGCAATGCCAAAGATGTTACGGAGTGTAAGGCGTTGATAGTTAAGGGAATTGATTTTTTGCGATTTTAGCAAAGTGTCCGGTTCCGGACGTTTGATTGTACGTTAGTGGGCAAAACCGTTTTTTGAACCTAAAAATTATAATTTATGAATGCAAGCATTGGCATCACTCCTGCAAATCTTCAGGCCGTAGCCACGGAATTGAGCAAGCTACTGGCGGATGAATTCGTCCTGTACACCAAGACGCGCAATGCGCACTGGAACGTGGAAGGCCCGGACTTTCACACCAAGCATCTGTTTTTCGAACAGCAATATGAGCAGCTGGATGACACGATGGATAGCGTAGCGGAGCGTATTCGTCAGCTGGGGCATTATGCTCCTGCCACCCTGCAAAGCTTTCTGCAGCTAACGCATTTGACGGAGAAGCTGAGCCAGCCTAACGACAGTCTGGGATTTATCAGGGAGCTGTTGACGGATCATGAGAATATCATCATTTTCCTGCGGGAGAATATCAATCGTTTTGCCAATGAGTATGGAGATGCGGGAACCAGTGATTATATCACCGGCCTGATGGAAGAGCATGAGAAGATGGCCTGGTTCTTAAGGGCGCATTTGAAATAATGACAAAGCGTGGGTACTATTAAATTGGAGCGGCGGGTTTTACCCGCCGCTTTTTTTTAGTTATCTTTTTTGCCGAAGAGGCGTTTGAAGAAGCCCTTCTTCTTGGGCGGTTCCGGTTCCTTTTTAGTGTCCGTGACGGTGATCTTTACGGAGCCTTCTTTGTTGGATTTGTTCGCCTCTTGCAGGATCTTTTGTTCTTCGGGGGAGAGCTTGCTATCTACCGGTACGGTAGGCGGACTGGTGTCGATGTATTGGTTGGCTTTGCCGTTGCCTTCGTTGGCACCTTCGGCGCCAGGTGGTGCGACCTTCTCGATATTCATATAGTCGTACATCATTTCTTTCCGAAGGTTTTCCGGCTGAATGAATTTGGCCTGGCGTTCGATGCCCAGGGTTTTATCGCTCAGGACCTTGGAGAAGAAATATTCCCAGATGGGGCGGGCGGCCTGTGCGCCATAGCCGAGTCCGCTTTCCAGGTGGATGAAGCGGTCGTCGCAGCCGATCCATGCTCCGGCCATCAGCTGTGGCGTGTAGCCCATGAACCAGGCATCGGAATTATCGTTGGTCGTGCCGGTTTTGCCGCCCATCTCTGAGATCGCCAGCCTGTTGCGGAGGCCGGCGGCGGTGCCGAAGTCCACGGGGCCCTGCATCATGCGGGCCATGGTATAGGCCGTCGCCTGGCTGATGACCTCTTTGCGTTCGGTGTCGAAGCGATCGAGGACATTTCCATTTTTATCTTCGATGCGGGAGATGAAGTAGGGTTTGGTGCTGAAGCCTCCGCTGGGGAACATGGTATAGCCCCACATCATCTCGTAGAGGGAGAGGTCGCAGGCTCCGAGCGCCATGGAGGGGTAGGGATCGATCTTGGTGGGAATGCCGATCTGTTTTATGTATTCGGCGAAGCGTTTGGGCCCTACCTGTTTCATGATGTAGGCGGCGACGCCGTTGATGGACCAGGCCAGTCCGGAGGCCATGGTCATGGAGCCGCCTTCGTGCTTATCGGGACGGGCAGGGACATAGCCGAAGCCGGGGAAGTACTGCTGGCTGGTCTGGCACTCCGTTTCGGGGGTGAAGTTGAAGTCCTCTATCCCCAGGCTATAGAGGAAGGGCTTGATAGCGCTACCCACCTGGCGTTGGGTCTTGATATTGACGTGGTCGTACTTATATGTCTTAAAGTCGATGCCGCCTACCCAGGCTTTCACGGCGCCGGTGACGGGGTCCATGACCATGAAGGCGGTCTGGAGCATCTGCTGGCTGTATTTGATAGAATCCAGCGGGGTCATCAGCGTATCATTTTCCCGCTTGGAGTTCCAGGCAAAGATCTTCATGTTGACGGGCGTGCTGAAGGTCTTGCGGATATCCTCGTCGCTGAGGCCATCGTCTTCGAGGTTATGCCAGCGGTCGCTATTGCGCATGGCGGCGTCGAGGATATTCATGTGGTCTTTCCAGATGAGGCCCTTGCGGATGTCGTATTGGGAGCT
>JAMFRX010000700.1 GCA_026224995.1 Puia dinghuensis | reverse complement strand
CAAGGAGGACAAGGATCTGCAGCAGCTGATCCGCGGAGTTATTCACCGGCAGGTGATCTGTATCCTGCGGGACCCTTATGCCAATGCCTTTTATAAAGACGGATCGAAGATCAGCGAGTGGAAGGCCACGGATCTCACGGATATGAAGCCGGGTATTCACGAGCGGAAATGGGAGATCGACAGCCTTTGCTATCCCATAAGGCTGGCGTATGGGTATTGGGAGGCGACCGGGGATACGGGTCCTTTCGATGCCGACTGGCTTGCGGCGATGCAGCGGATCCTGCAGACCTTCAAGGAGCAGCAGCGGAAAGACGGTGAAGGCCCTTATACGTTCCAGCGGAATAGCCAGTTTGCTACCGACAGCGTACCGATGAAGGGGTACGGCTATCCCACGAAGAAGGTGGGGCTTATCCATAGCATGTTCCGGCCCAGCGACGACGCTACGATCTATCCTTTCCTGATCCCCAGCAACCTGTTCGCGCTGAGCAGCCTGCGGAAGCTGCGTTCGCTGCTGAAGACGATGAATACGGGCAAGGAGCTGGACGGGGCGGCCTATGCGCTGGAGAGCGAGCTGTCTACGGCTTTGATGGAGCACGGCATCGTGACGCACCCGACCTATGGAGAGGTGTTCGCCTATGAGGCGGATGGCTTCGGCAATCATACATTCATGGACGATGCCAATGTACCGAGCTTGCTGGGCCTGCCTTATCTCCAATCCAAATCGATCGATATGAGCAGCGACCTGAGCGTGCTGAATCCCGAGAAACGCGGGTATACCGTTTATCAGAATACGCGGCGGATGGTGCTGAGCGAGGCCAATCCGTTCTTCTTTAAAGGCAAGGCGGGGGAGGGTATCGGCGGACCGCACGTAGGGTTGGATATGATCTGGCCGATAAGCATCATCATCCGCGGGCTGACCAGCCATGACTCGCAGGAGATCGGGGCTTGTCTGAAGCTGCTGCAGAAGAGTCATGCCGGAACGGGGTTCATGCATGAGTCGTTCCATAAGGATGACGCCTCGAAGTTTTCCCGGCCCTGGTTTGCGTGGGCTAATACGCTTTTTGGGGAGCTTGTACTAAAAGTGTATCGGGAGCAGCCGGCGTTGCTGAGCTAGGCGACAGTCACCAGATAATAATTCTTTTTTCCTCGTTGGACCAGGATGTATTTCCCATGCAGTAGCAGGGAGGCGTCTATGGCCAGCTTTATATCTTCCACTTTTTTACGGTTGATGCTGATGCCACCGCCCTGGACGAGCTTGCGGGCTTCGCCTTTACTGGCGATGATGCCTGTTTCGGCCAGGAAGGTCACCACGTCGGTACCGAGGCGGCTGGTTTCGTAGGCGAAGCGTTCGACGCCTTCGAGGGACTGCAGGTCTTCTTCGCTGAGGGATTCCGCGGAGGCCGACTGGTTGGAGAACATTTTTTCCGTATCGGCGAGGGCTTTTTGGTAACCTTCTTCGCCGTGGACGAAGGTGGTGACATGTTGGGCCAGGGTCTTTTGCAGGAGCCGGGCTTCGGGCTGGGCGCGGTGCTGTGTGTACAGGGTCTCTGTGTCGTTGGGGGGAAGGAAGGTGAAGATCCTGATCCATTTTTCGGCGTCGGCGTCGGTGGCGTTGAGCCAGAATTGGTAGAACTGGTAGGGGGAAGTCTTTTCGGGGTCCAGCCAGATATTGCCTTTTTCGGTCTTGCCGAATTTTCCGCCGTCGGCTTTGGTCAGCAGGGGACAGGTGAAGGCGAAGGCTTCGCCGCCGGTCTTGCGGCGGATGAGCTCGGTGCCGGTGGTGATATTGCCCCACTGGTCGCTGCCGCCCATCTGGAGCTTACAGCTCTTATTGGCGTAGAGCCAGTAGAAATCGTAGCCCTGGACCAGCTGGTATGTAAATTCGGTGAAGCTCATGCCATTTTCGCCCTCCAGCCGTTTCTTTACGCTATCCTTAGCAGACATGTAGTTAACCGTAATATGTTTACCTACGTCACGGATGAAGGTGAGGAAATTCATGTTCTTGAACCAGTCGTAGTTATTGACCATTTCGGCCCGGTTTGGGAGGCTGGGGTTGAAATCGAGGAATTTCTCCAGCTGTCGTTTGACGCCGGCCAGGTTATGGTTGAGGATCTCTTCGCTCAGGAGGTTTCGTTCTTCGCTTTTTCCGCTAGGGTCGCCGACCATGCCGGTGGCCCCACCTACCAGCGCAAAGGGTTTATGTCCAGCCTTTTGCAAGTGCACCAGGAGGAGGATGGGCACCAGGCTGCCGATATGCAGACTGTCACTGGTGGGGTCGAACCCGATGTAGCCGGAAGTCATTTCTTTCGCCAGCTGTTCCTGGGTGCCGGGCATGATGTCCTGGATCATGCCTCTCCATTTTAGTTCGTCGATGAAATCCATACTGTGCTCGCTGTTTTAGCGGCAAAAATAAAGGATTTTGGAACTATGTTAACGGTACAATATTGTGAATAAAAGCCCGTTATACCAGGATGGGGGTAACCCCCTATAATCCAATTCCGCCAAGTCATGATCCGGACCGTTGAAAGCCTTCCGTATAAATACCTTAACTGTTGGCTTATGCTGAAAAGAGTGAGGGGTAAGACTTGTTTTTACCTCATTTTAGTTGTTTTCGGATCCTTTACAACCCTGTCTGCTTTTTGTCAGTTTACCGAATATTCCAATGAATTCCTGAACATTGGGGCGGGAGCCCGTGGCCTGGCCATGGCCAGTGCCCAGGTGGCTACTGTCAATGATGCTACGGCGGGATATTGGAATCCTGCGGCTTTGGCCAATATCAAGGATGTCCCCCAGCTCAGCCTGATGCATGCTGAATATTATGCGGGCATAGGCAAGTATGATTTTGCTTCTCTTGCGTTGCCATTGAAGGACAACAAGCGGACGCTGGGGCTGACCTTGCTGCGATTTGCGGTCGACGATATCCCCAATACGATCTTTTTGGTTCAGCCTGATGGGACGGTGAATTTTGAGAACATCACGACGTTCAGCTCGGCGGACTATGCCTTTATCGTTTCCCTGGCGCAGCAATCCAAGATGTGGGGTGATAAGATCGTGAATTTTGGGGTGAATGCGAAGATCATCCGCCGGACGGCGGGTGATATTGCCAGTGCCTGGGGGTTTGGGTTCGATGCCGCCACTCAGATAGAAGGGAAGCGCTGGAAGCTGGGGATCGTCGCGAAGGATATTACGACGACGTTCAATGCCTGGTCATTCAACCTCGATGAGGCGATACGGGAAGTGTTTTATGAGACGCAGAATGAGATCCCGGGCAAATCCATAGAATTGACTGCTCCCCAGCTATTGGTGGGGGGATCTTATAATTTCCGGCTGGGCAGGAAGCTGAACCTGTTGGTGGAGGGTGATCTGGATGTCACTTTCGACGGGAAACGGAATACGGTGATCAGCACCAAGCCGGTGAGCATCGATCCGCGGCTGGGGATGGAGCTTTCGTTCAAGGATGTGTTCTTTGTGCGGGCGGGGGTCAATAATTTCCAGCAGGTGCTGGATGACAGGGACACCTTGAACCAGCGGAAGATCTGGATCTATCAGCCCAGCGTAGGTGCGGGGTTTAAGGTAGGGGATGTGCAGATCGACTATGCGTTCGTCAATTTGGCCAATCAATCTTATCCGTTGTATACCCATGTATTTTCATTAAGAGTCGATTTGCGGAAGAAGGGGCAGAAGAAGCCGATGAAGAGATGAGACTCCAAACCCAGACGTATGAAAAAACTTTTTACTATTTTCTTCTTTTTGGGCGCGCTCAGGCTTGTGGCGCAGCCCTACAATAACGAGTGGATCGACTACACCAAGACTTACTATAAGTTCAAGGTGGTTTCGAATGGCTTGTGTCGTATCCCGCAGTCCGTGCTGGCCAATGCCGGGATGGGCGGGGTGCCGGCGCAGAACTTTCAGCTGTTCCGCAATGGCCAGGAGGTCCCTATCTATACGACTTCCAACGGGGTGCTGGGCAGCGGGGATTATATAGAATTCTATAGCCAGATAAATGACGGGGTTCCGGACAGGCCTTTATACAGGAGTCCTGCTTATCAGCACACAACCCAGAGTAGCTTAGAGACGGATACGGTGGTGTATTTCCTGACGGTGAATCCCACGGGGAACACCTTCCATTATGCGAGTACCACCAACGATGTGGCGGGCAGCAGCCTGACGCCGGAGGCTTATCTTATGTATACGACCGGCAGCTATTTCAGGGGTGGGGGCATCAATCCGGGCTATGCCCAGGTGGTAGGAGAGTATATCTATTCCTCTTCCTACGATATCGGGGAGTTCTGGGCCACGGCGGCCATTGCGCCAGGGGCGCCTTATGGGGATACGAAGTCCAGTCTTTTGGTATATAGCGGCGGCCCGGATGCCAGCATCAAATTCGGGATGGCAGGGACTGCCGACAATCCGCGAACGGTGCAGCTGAGCGTCAACGGGAGCATCATAGCGGATACGACGATGAACAGCTTCAATGACCTGCTGACGACGCGGCCGGTGCCATTAAACCTGCTGAGCTCCAGTTCGGCGGCGGTCGCCTACATCAATAATTCCGCGGTCTCTACGGACCGGATGGTGGCTTCTTTCTATGAGCTTACCTATCCCCGACAGTGGAATGCCGGGGGGGTGGGGACCTTTCTTTTCCAGCTGCCGGCCAAGTCCGCAGGTTACCTGCTCAATATCACCGGTCTTGTGATGACGGGTACCACCCCGGTCCTCTATGACGTCACGAATGGATTGCGATATACGGCGGTGGTGAGCGGGGGTACCGTTTCTTTTGCGTTGGGCGGATCTACGGCTGCACGGTCCCTGGTCCTGGTGAATGAGGATCCGGGCTTTGTGACGACGGTTACGGGGCTTACCAGCAAGGTCTTCGAGAATATGGCTACAACTTCCAACCAGGGTAATTTCATTCTCATCAGCAACCCGGTATTGTATAATGACGGGACGAATGACGGGGTCAACCCGGTGTCGGATTATAAGGCCTATAGAAGTTCGATCGCCGGTGGCAGCTATGATGCGCAGGTCTATGATATCAACGAGCTGACAGATCAGTTTGCGTTCGGTATAAAAAAACATCCTTTAGCAATCCAGAACTTCCTGCGGTATGCCAGGTCGGTATGGTCCGTGAAGCCGCAGTATGTGCTGCTGATCGGTCATGGCATGACCTACCCGGATTACAATACCTATAGCGAGCAAAACCATGATCCGATGGCCGACCAGCTGGACCTGGTCCCTACTTTTGGCTATCCGGCTTCCGATAACAAGCTGTCAGCCAATAACGGGGTGGATGCAGCGCCGGTGACGCCGATAGGGCGTTTATCGGTCGTATCGGGCGCCGAGATAGAGATCTACCTCAATAAGGTAAAGGAGTATGAGCAGCTGCAGGTCACCGCGCCGAATACGATAGACGGAAGGTTGTGGATGAAGAACGGGGTGCATCTCACGGGTGTGAGCGAGCCTTATCTCGGGACCATCCTGTGTAATTATGTTCAATATTACGCTTCGCTGATCAGCGATACGCTGTTCGGCGCCAGCATTACTACATTTTGCGACGGGAATGCCACGGCGGTGACCCAGATACCTTCCACGGTGGTCTCGAACCTCTTCGCCACCGGGATGTCGGAACTGTGCTATTTCGGTCACTCCAGCAACGATGTGCTTAGCTATAACCTCAACAGCCCCCAGGATTACACGAATACGGGGGGGAAATACCCGGTATTCTATATCAATGGCTGCGATGCGGGCGACTTTTTTGTGTGGGACCCGCAGCGGACGACGTCGGATGAGACGTTGTCGGAGTCCTGGGTGCTGGCGAAGGAAAAGGGGTCTATTGCCTTTGTGGCGAGCACCCATTTTGGCATCGTGAACTATCTGAACATCCTGCTGACCGCCCTGTTTTCGTTAATGGATGGGCAGGACTATGGCAAGTCCATCGGCCTGATGCAGAAAGATGCGTTGACCGCCCTGGTGAATGCCGCGCCGGGGGATTATTTCGCCCGGCTGCATGCGGAGGAAATGACCACGCATGGCGACCCGAGCCTCAAGCTCAACCAGGGCCCCACGGATTACGATATCGAAGCTTCCCAGCTGTTGATCAACCCCAGCTTTGTTTCCGTGAGCAACAGCACTTTCGACGTCAAGGCCCGTTTCTACAATTTAGGCAAGGCCGTTTCCGATTCCGTGCTTGTGACGGTGAAGCGGACTTATCCTGACGGGACGAGTACCTTGCTGTTGAATAAGAAGATCAGGGGCATCCGATATTCCGATTCCATAGATATTACCGTGCCAATAGTAAGCAGCCGCGACAAGGGCGATAATAAGATAACGGTATCGATCAATCCGGGGCAGGTGATCCCGGAGGTCACCTATTCCAACAATACGGTGACGACGGATGTCTTTATCTACCAGGATGAGGCTACTCCGGTCTATCCATACAATTATGCCATCATCAATAGCCCTACGTCCAAGCTAATAGCTTCCACCGCCAATCCGCTGGCGCCGAGCGAGCAATACGTGATGGACTTAGATACCACGCAGAACTTCAATTCTTCGCTGAAGGTGGAGAAGTTCGTGTCATCCGTAGGCGGGGAGCTTGAGTTCGACCCGGGTACCGCCTTCCTGGACAATGTGGTCTACTACTGGCGGGTGGGGACGGTGGCTACCAACGGCGCGCAACAGACGTATAACTATGCTTCGTTCATCTATATCGATCCGGCCACCAGCGGAACGGGATTCAACCAGAGCCAATATTTTCAGCACCTGGGCTCTACGGGCACGAATATCACCATGGCCGCGAACCGGCTATGGACCTTCAATACGATCAACCATGACGTTTACCAAAGGAATGGCGTTTATCCCGATGCGGGGACCTTTGATGTGGACTTCTCGGTGACCGTCGATGGGAATGAAGAGATACAGAGCGCCTGCGTAGGCCAATCCCTTATTTTCAACGTATTCGACCCGGTGACCTTTATTCCCTGGAAGAATGTCGATGTGAATGGCAACAACCTTTATATCGGTGGCAGCGGACCCGCGAACTGCCAGCCAAGCCGCTTCTGGAACTTCGAGTGGTCGTATATGACTGCCGCCAACCGGGAGCTGATGGTAAAATTCATGGACAGCATTCCCAATGGGACCTGGGTGACGGTGAAAAACATTCCTTTCGACTATCAGGCGGGGAATACCTATGCGGCCGACTGGCATGCGGATACCGCGATCTACGGAGCTGGAAACGATCTGTACGACCGGTTGAAAAGCGCCGGCCTTTCCCTGATCGACTCATTGAATCAGCCCCGGGTATTCTTATTTATCTATAAGAAGAACGATCCGAGCTTTTCGCCGCAACAGAAGTTCGGCACAACGATGCCGCTTCCCATAACACTGGAATCCTCTTGTCCGGGTCCCATTTATACCGGGTCAGTGACTTCGCCGCTGATGGGTCCGGCAAAGGCCTGGAGCCAGGTGCACTGGCGGGGCATAGATCTGACCAGTCCAGTGACCGATACGGTGGGGGTGCAGGTGATCGGCATCGATACGCTGGGTAATTCCACCCCGTTGTATAATATGAGCAGAGCTACGCAGGACCTGAATATCTCCGCCATCAATGAGAAACAGTATCCGTATGTGCAGCTCAAGATGTCGACCTATGACTCGATCCACGCCAAGCCCTACCAACTGCAGACCTGGCGGGTGAATTATACGCCGGTGCCGGAGGGAGCTATCGCACCCAATATCGTGCTGAAGGCGCCGGATACGGTGCTCCTGGGTCAGCCCATGGAATTCGAAGTCGCCTTTAAGAACGTCAGCCCCTATGCGTTCGACAGCATGCGTATTCAGCTTTATGTCCTCGACCATAGCAATGTGATGCATCCTATAACCTTGCCGCGGAGGAAGCCGTTGGTCAGCGGTGATACGGTCACGGTAGACTATGTGCTCGATACGAAGGCTTTTACGGGGGCTAATACGCTGTATGTGGATTTCAATCCCAATAACGATCAGCCGGAGCAGTATACATTCAACAATTTTATGTACAAGCCGTTTTATGTCAAGGGCGACAGTCGAAGTCCGACGTTGGACGTGACCTTCGACAACGTACATATCCTGAACAACGACATCGTTTCTTCGAGGCCGCATATCCAGATCAAGCTACAGAGCCAGAGCGCATACCTGCTATTATCAGATACTTCCCTGGT
>JAMFRX010000699.1 GCA_026224995.1 Puia dinghuensis | reverse complement strand
TCTTTGTCGGGGAAGATCTCATCCTGCATGGGCAGGTAGACACCGGCGCTGTCCACGAGGTAGATCACCGGGAGATGGTTTTCCATCGCTATCTCCTGCAGGCGCAGGTTCTTCTTCCCGGTGATGGGGAACCAGGCGCCCGCTTTCACGGTCTGGTCATTGGCGACAATGACACATTGGCGATTGCTGACATAGCCGATGCCGGCAACCGTGCCACCTGCCGGGCAGCCACCCTGCTCTTCATACAGCTGGTAGCCGGCCAGCGCCCCCAGCTCGATGAAGGAAGCCCCTTCGTCGACGAGGTACCGGATGCGTTCACGCGCCGTAAGCTTTTTCTTTGCGTGCTGTTTTTCTATGGCGGCCTTGCCGCCGCCCAATGCGATCTTATCCAGCTTCGTCCTCAGCTGGCTGACTGCCAGGCGCATTGCATCTTCGTTCTTATTGAGATCGAGGGTATCCATAGGCCTGCAATTTAATAGATGCTGTAGTATTTTTGGAGTATTTTTAGCGGGTATGTCACTCCGACGCAAAATAACATGGATTGGCCTGCTGGTACTGGCGGCAGCCATCAAGATCTTGTCTTTTAGCCCTATTTGGGTAGAGCGGTATTATTCTGAACGCTTTTATCCTGTGATATCCCGCCTGCAGCGACTGCTTTTCGGCTGGATACCCTTCAGCGTGGGTGATCTCCTGTATCTTTTTGTCGCTATCTGGCTGGTTGTTCGGCTGGTGAGCCTGATAAGGCGGCTGATCCGACGCCAGGTGGACAGGGGCTGGCTATGGGCGGCGGGCCGCCGGATCGTTTTTGCCCTGCTGCTGGTCTATGTGCTGTTCAACGGGCTATGGGGACTCAACTATGACCGTATTGGGCTCCCGATGTACCATTTCGATGCCCAGCCTTACTCTACCCCCGACCTGGCGCATCTACTGACGGTGGTGTGTAGCCGGCTGAACACGCTGGACAGCCTCGGCGGCGTCCGTTCCGCCCCGCCGAAGTCCACAGGGATGCTTTTTACGGGCGCCGTAGAGTCCTATGACAGTCTGGCCGTGCACTATCCGAATTTCGCCTATTCCACTCCTTCTATCAAATCCTCACTTTACGGCTATCTGAACGATTACCTGGGTTTTGGCGGCTATTACAACCCCTTTACCGGCGAGGCGCAGGTGAATACGACGCTTCCCGATCTCGAACAGCCGTTTACCGCCTGCCACGAGATGGGCCACCAGCTGGGTTTTGCAAAGGAGGATGAAGCCAACTTCTGCGGCTATCTTTCGGCCCGGAGCTCGCCCGACCCGGCCTTCCGGTTCTCAGTATACGCCGACCTTTATCTTTATGCGGCCCGGGAGCTTTATGTGCGGGATTCCAATTTGGTAAGGCCGCTAAGGGATCATTTGAGCCCTTTTGTCCGGCAGTACTTCCGGGAGGTGCATCGCTTTAACCAGAGATTCGAGAATCCTTTTGAGCCGGCGGTCCGCGGGCTGTACGGGCATTACCTGAGGGCCAATAAGCAGCCACAGGGGCTTATGACGTACAATGAGATGATCGGCTGGCTGATCGACTACGCCCAGAAGAAGGGTTGGGAAAAGATCTAGGGGTCAGGCAGCCGGGGACATCTAATAGGCAGGGCAGGCCAAGGAGCGTTCTCTTAATGGGCCGGCCAATTGTCAGAAGGCATTCTTCCACATCATGCTCTCGATCGGCCTGTCCGGCTGACCATTGTATTTCGCATTTTTCTTCTGGTTGTATTTTACCAGGATCTCGCCATCTACGGGGAAATAAATGAGCTGGCCTACGGGCATTCCTTTATACACTTTAACAGGCTGTTTGACCGAGATCTCCAGGGTCCAGTTGCCGCAGAAGCCTACGTCGCCTTTGCCGGCCGTTGCATGGATGTCGATGCCCAGGCGGCCGGTAGAGGATTTGCCTTCCAGGAAGGGGACATGGGCATGCGTCTCCGTATATTCCTGGGTCACGCCCAGGTAGAAGACGTGTGGATATAACACGAAGCCTTCTTCAGGGATCTCGAAGTATTCGATCTCGTTGTGTTTTTTGGCGTCCAGGATATGATCCCGGTAGGTGGCCAGCCATTTGCCCAGATGGATGTCATAAGAATTGCTTCCCAGGCAGGTCCTGTCATAAGGTGTTATCCGGATCGTTCCTTTTTCTATTTCTTCCAAGATTCGAGAGTCCGAGAGGATCATGTTGAAATTTGGTTAAGTTTGTAATTTCCCGTTTTTTTCAAATATGTGAATATAATTTTAGAGATGCCCCTGTTTTATCAACATAATATCAACCAGGACACAAAATTAGGGATTTGGTTCATCGAAGAGCCCGAATCCTTTTTCCTTGCGAAAGTACCATTGAAAAGGGACGTTTCACATCCCTTTAAACGTCGTCAGCACCTGGCAGGCCGGTTTTTGCTGTCCTTTCTATTTCCGGATTTTCCACTGGAAGAGATACGGATAGCCGATACCCGGGCTCCCTTCCTGGCCAGCGAGAAATATCATTTTTCCATCTCTCATTGCGGGAACTATGCAGCTGCCATCGTCAGCACCAACAGCAGGGTGGGAGTGGACATCGAGCACATTACCCCGCGCATCGAAACGCTGGCAAGTAAATTCCTCAATGACGAGGAAGCCCAGTTCTTCAACGAGGATTATGCGATGTTCCTGGAGCAATGGGGGATGCGGGGACGGGTATTCCAGGAGTTCCTGACCCTGATCTGGAATGCCAAGGAGGCCATCTTTAAATGGTATGGCCGGGGGGAGCTGGATTTCAAGAAGCACATGAAGCTGGAGGGAAGCATCAATCTGGATGGGGACTGGATCAAGCTTCCCTTTGTCTTCGAGAAAGGGCGGTCCATCCACCTGAGCGTGGAGGGCCGGATATTCGAAGACCAGGCGTTGACGCTGGCGTGGCTGCTGACCTGACGGCCGGCGGGCAGGTGCCGGTCAATCGGGTAGACCAGGCTGTCAGGGCGTGCATTGGGCCGGTCAATCAGGCAAGAGGTCTTCATCTTCCAGCAGCTGGACGTCGATGGCGTCTTTTCCTGCGATGCCTTCGATAGAGCCACGGACATGGGCGGCATTGAGGAGGACTTTTTCCAGCTGTTTTTCCCTTGCCTTCCAAAGCCTCTCCATGGTATCTCTTTCCTTTTGGATGGACTGCTTCATGCTGAGGAACCCTTCCCGGATGGCCTTCCATTGCTCGCTGAATTCCATACTTGTGAGGTAATTGTAAAGCAGCGTCATCTTATCGCCTTTGTTCTCCTGTGATCTTGCGGCGCCGAAGACGCGGATAACGCCATCCCGGAGAACATAGGCCAGGGCCTTTACCTCCGCGAACGAGCAGATCCATACGCCGTTGCGTTCGCCGAAGCCGGACATATCCTTTGGCATGGTCTGGGTGACGATGACGGCGACGGCGGCGCCCTGGCTGCGCATATCGGCCTTGAGCTTTTCGATCCATTCCTGGGAGAAGTCGCGGGTGCGTTTGCTTTCGTAGATGATCTTGCCGCACTCCTGTCCGAAGCTGTTCCGGACGAGCTGGATACAGTCGGCGCCGCGTACGCCTTTCCCTACTTCGCTGATCTCGTCGAAGGGGAAGCTCTGGCGCAGCAGCTCTTCGAGGGCCAGCTCCTGCACTTCGCCGTGCAGCTGGGTGGAACCCTGTTCGGCCTTGCGTTTCATTTCTTCGGCCAGCTTCTTTTGGTCGTCGAGCTGTTTTTCCAGCTCTTTGAGCCGCAGCTGGTATTCCGTTTCGCGGGAAGCGACCTTCTGCTCTTCCAGCTCGCGGATCTCTTTGGACAGCTTTACCCGCTCTTCCTGCAGCAGGCGCTGGACGGACAGCTCCAGCTCGGCCTCTTTGTTGTTGAGCTCCTGTTCTTTCTTGAGGAATTCCAGTTCTTTTTGGCGGGAAG
Organism: Puia dinghuensis; assembly: GCA_026224995.1. Classification (GTDB taxonomy): domain Bacteria; phylum Bacteroidota; class Bacteroidia; order Chitinophagales; family Chitinophagaceae; genus Puia; species Puia dinghuensis_A. The sequence continues at coordinate 109 of JAMFRX010000699.1, read as the reverse complement.
CCCTGAGCTTTTCGCCGCTCTCCTTATTGGCTTCTTCCAGCAGCTGGACGTCGATGGCGTCTTTTCCTGCGATGCCTTCGATAGAGCCACGGACATGGGCGGCATTGAG
>JAMFRX010000698.1 GCA_026224995.1 Puia dinghuensis | reverse complement strand
TTCCACAGCAGTCCCGGCACCAGGCTGCACCGGCTGTTTGCCTCAAGATATACGGGTAATCCTTCCTTCCAGGTAATCTTCCAGGACCTCGATTCGGGATTGCCCCTCGAAACAATTAAATTCACTTTTGCCGATATAGATATTTTCTAAATGAGATTCATTTCCCTCAGTTATGTCAATACCCCGGAGTTCAAAGAGCCGGAGGCCTGGATAAAGCGTATTCGCGGCTATTTTGGAGTTTTGGAAACGTTAAGCCGGCAGCATATGGTCATCAGCATCGAGCAGATCGATTATGAAGGCCAGTACCTTTACAATGGAGTAACTTCTTACTTCCTAAAGTATGGAAAGCAGGAGCTCCGTTTCCCAGTAAGGTTACATCGCTTTGTTCGACGCTTGCGCCCCGATATCGTGATCGTACATGGGCTTATTTTTCCCTTGCAGGTCATTCAGCTGAGAATGGCCCTGGGAAGAAAGGTCCGTATCGTTCTACAGGGTCATGCCGACAAGCCGCCGCGGGGATGGAGAAAGGGACTTCAAAGGCTGGCCGATCGTTGTACGGATGCTTACCTGTTCACTTCCCATGTCATGGCTCGCGAGTGGCTGGAAAGGGGATTGATCCGGGGGGAGCAAAAGATCAGGGAGCTGATGGTCACCTCTTCGGTGCTGACGAGGGTGAGCCGGGAGGAAGCCAGGCAAAGGACCGGCTGTACAGGAGCCCCCGTCTTCGTATGGGCAGGCAGATTAAACAAAAACAAAGACCCGTTTACGCTTGTCGAAGCTTTTTCGACCTTTGTCAAGGACTGCCCGCAGGCACGGCTGTATATGATCTATCAGACCGAAGAGCTGCATTCCGAGTTGCAGGCGTGGCTGGCAAAAAATCCGTTGTCCGGGGCCATGGTGCTGGTAGGGAAAGTGAAGCACGAAGACATGGTCTATTGGCTGAGCGCCGCCGATTTCGTTGTTTCCACGTCGCTGGCGGAAGCTTTCGGGTTAGCCGTAGTCGAAGCCATGTCCTGCGGATGCATCCCGATCGTCAGCGATATCCCCTCTTACCGGAAGATCACGGATGAAGGGCGTTGCGGGCTGCTGTTCGAAGCCGGGAATGTCCAGGCCCTCGCAAAAGCCTTGCAGCAGGGAGTAAGCCTGGACCTGCGGGAAGAGCGGCGAAAAGTGTCGCAGCAGTTTGCCGAGAATCTGAGCTTCCAGGCGATAGCAGACCGGCTGGGTCAGATAGGCAGCTCTTTGTAAGGGAATAATTGCAGGACGGAGCGAACGTTATCGAGCATGGAATAGGCCATAACGGGTGCATGATCCGTATCCGGCTGCCGGAGCAATTCCAGGGTTTTGGCGACCATTTCGTCCGGGTCGGCCACGATATGCCAGTTGGCAATGAAGGCGGTCATGGGCCGGACGAAGCTGATCACCTGGGTGCCCGCGTATAGCGCTTCCAGACATACAGTGCCGAATCCTTCGTAAGAAGAAGGGTGCAGAAGGATGCGGCTTTGCTGCATGCACCGCAACAATTCGGGGTGGGGCAGCTCGCCGGTAAGCCTGACGTTGTTTTCCAGCCCATACTGCCGGATCAACGCCCGCAGGCGTTCTTCTTCCGCCCCCTTACCACATATGAGCCCGTAGATATCCGGGATCGATAGCTTTAGCCTGCTCATCACTTCCAGGAAGACATCATGCCGTTTCAAGGGGATGAGGGAACCGGCCGCCAGTACGTCGATGGTCCTTTTTCCCGGGGCAAGACCGAATTCGGCAGGGTCGACACCACTGGGAATGATGTGTGCGGGTCTTATCCCATAATTACGATGGAACTCGTCGGCTAGAAAATTCGACATGGCCACCAGGTCATCTGCGACGGGTCGCATACAGCTGACAAAGAAATTCCCCTTCCGTGCATCCTGGCCCAAGATCCAGCAACGATGCGAAATGTCATGACGCCGGCCGAACCATTGTCCGACGAGGGCGCATTCGCCGCAAAAGAAGCTAAAGAGCCCAATGATGTGGTAGCGCTTTTTTATTTGCTCCACCGTTCTCCATGCCCGCATCCAGGTCAACAACCGCCAGGGTTTCCGTCTGTTCCTGCCATTCAGCGGCAGGACCGTAATTTGGTTCCATTCATAGGCTTTTTTCGTAAACGGATATTGGAAGGCGACGACTACGATCTCCAGGGAAGGATAGTGCTGTCTGAGCAGTCGCACAAAAGACTGCTGGGCCGGCAGACAGGTCGTATCGGCTTCATTCTCCGGGAATCCCGGGCTGAGTATCACCAATGCAGGCCGGCCGTTATTCATCCAGGCTTATGATTTTATTACAATAGGAAAGACTGTTGTGATTGTGGGTGATAAGGATGATGCGCATGCCTTCCTGCGAAAGCTGTTTGAAATGCGTGAGCAGGCGGCGCTCGGAACACTCGTCGAGCTCACTGAACGGCTCATCCAGGATCAGAAGATCGGCCTTTTTATACAACGCCCTGGCCATGGCGATACGCTTGCGCTGGCCGCCGCTGATGTTCTTTCCGTTCTCCACTACGCTTTTCTGGAGACCGTCTTTCCATTTGCCGACCATCTCGTCCAGCCCTGAGAGCGTGAGCGCATGCTGTAACCGCTTCGGGTCATAATCTTCGCCATTCATGGTGATATTAGCCAAAATGGAATCGTGCAGCAGGAAAGGCTGCTGTTTGACATAGGCGATATGTTTCCAGTATTTTTTTCTGTCTTCCTGCCCAATGGCTTTTTCGTTGAACAGCACTTCGCCCTGTTCCTGTGGAAGAAACCCCAATAAAATGTTCAGCAGGGTAGTTTTTCCTTTTCCCGAGGCACCCCGGATGCCCATGAAGTCCCCATCTTCCAGGTAAAGGTCCAGGCCATCCAGTATCCTGGTATTGTCGTAGCCGAATGCGATGTCCTTGCAGCGTAAGGACCGGATAGGCTCTACCGGAAGGATTGCCTGTGGCCAGTGCTGTTCCGGCGCCTTGGTGGAAAGATCATGCATCGTGAATTCGTAGGTCTTCATCTGCCCGGTAGTATTGGCTATCTTAACGATACCGGGGATGATCTTGTAAGCCGCCGCCATGAAGGCGCCAAGTGTGACATATGTTCCTGCATGGAAGTACCCCGGCAGCCATTTGTTGACCGCCACCAGGATAAAGAGGCCCAGTACGGCAAACACCTCTATAAGCCGGGAAGGCATGCCCTGTGTGATCTGCAAGTCCGACAGGTAGCTGTTCAAGGCCTGCTGGTATTGAACATAACGCTGCGTAAAGAAACTGTTCTTGTCGTAGATATTGCTCTCTACGTATCCGGCAAGTGTCTCCTGGAGGTGCTGCAAGGCTTTTTCACCGCTGGTCATTATGGATGACCGGACCGTTCGAAGCTGACGGCGGGTGACCAACGACAACAGGAAGACTGCCGGCAGCAGCAGCACAAAGAGCAGCAGGAAGAGCCGCGCGTCGAACCAGATGATGCCGATAATAGACACGATGATCAGCACTCCATCGGTGGCGATCTGCTGTGCGCCGGCCAGCTCATACTGGCAGAATTCTATGGGCTCCTGGCTGATCTTACGGATATGCACAGCGGAGTCGATCCCGACATAGCCCATATAGCTACCTTCCAGGTACCTCAGCATATTCGTCTCCGAAAGCCGGGAAGCCACGCCGAAGATGAACCGGTAGCGGGCACGCAGTATGCCGTATCCTGCCAGGCTCTTGACCAGGAAAAGGACAAGGAAAGAGGAGAC
>JAMFRX010000697.1 GCA_026224995.1 Puia dinghuensis | reverse complement strand
GGACCGATGTATACGACCATCACCCCGGCCGACCATTTCCAGTTCGACCTGGGCAAATCCGTGGAGGGTGAGTTCTATTACTATCACAAGGGGGATTCCCTGCTCATCTATACCCGGCGAAGGGTTGGAAGGGGCCCGCACGACGGCGTGCAATCTTACCGGGGCTATCCGGGCATCCACATCTTCTGTCCCCCCCTGAAGGGCATTCATATCATCAATGGCTTCGCCAACCTGGAGAACCAGGCAGGTCGTAAAGGCGTAAGCGCAAACTTATTGCTCGACAGCACGCAGCTCTGGGTCGGAGCTTACGATTTTGAGAAGGACTCCGTACGCCAGGTAGAGCCCTGGGACACCCTGACGGTGCACGCCGTCAACAGCAGCGTGGTGTTCAACAGGCAGGCACATGTAAAGATGGTGGATCTCCGCCTGGACGATGCTTCCCAGCTGGAAGATCGGTTTTCGACCCTGGATACGGGCCGGATACAGGGTGACCAGAATACGTTTATCCATATGCGTGGCAAGAACTTCCAAAAGATCCGACTAGATGCATTAGTACATTCAGCACCATAAAATTTCCTTTATGCAATTAGCTATCAACAAGCTCTCCAAAACATACAGTAATGGAGTGAGGGCCCTCCATGACGTGTCCCTGACGCTGGGTAATGGGATGTTCGGGCTCCTCGGCCCCAACGGCGCGGGCAAGAGCTCGCTCATGCGGACCATCGCCACCCTGCAGGAAGCGGACAGCGGCGAGATCAGCCTCGACGGTCTCGACGTGCTGAAGCAAAAGACCCGTGTCCGTCAGCTGCTGGGGTACCTGCCGCAGGAGTTCGGCGTGTATCCCAAGGTCTCGGCGGAACGTATGCTGGACCATATCGCCAGGCTCAAGGGCGTCGCGGATGCGAAGGAACGCAAAGCGCTGGTAGGGGCCCTGCTGGAGAATGTGAACCTTTCCAAGGACCGGAAGAAGAACCTGGGCACCTATTCCGGCGGGATGAAGCAACGCTTCGGCATAGCCCAGGCGCTTATAGGCGATCCCCGCGTCATCATCGTAGACGAGCCTACGGCAGGGCTGGACCCCGCGGAACGGAACCGCTTCTACAACCTGCTGAGCCAGCTGGGCGAGAATACAATCGTGATCCTGTCCACACATATTGTGGAAGACGTGAGCACCTTGTGTTCCAACTTCGCCATCATCTGCCAGGGCGAGGTCCTCTATGCTGGCGAGCCGGAAAGGGCCGTCCAATCCCTGGAGGGCAAGATCTTCACCAAGGCCATCGCCCAAGGCGAACTTCCGGTATATCAGGGGAAATATAAGGTGATCTCCACGCAGCTGAAATCCGGGAGGCTGCATATCCGGATCATAGCGTCAGCGGCGCCGGAGGATGATTTCTCCGCCAGCGCCCCCACGCTGGAAGACGTGTACTTCAGCAATATCGCTACCCGAATGGATGTCAACACCATTTAATTCTTTCTTATGTTCAAAGAGATCTTTAGGTTCGAGGTACAGAATAAGCTCCGGCGACCTGCGGTATACCTCTACCTGGCGGCGCTGCTGATCTTTACCATCGGGTCTTTCGCCACCGCATCCCTGCCGCTGGGCGAAAAGCAGCATGTGAATTCCCCGCAGATGATCGCCTTCTGGTCCGCCGCCATGAGCATGATGATGATGCTGGTGAGCTCCAGCGTGATGGGGATGTCACTATACCGGGACATAGAGTTCAACACGAAAGATTATTACCTCACCTACCCTATCACGAAAGACGGCTATTTCTGGGGGCGGTTCGGGTCTTCCTTTTTGTTCATGCTGCTGATAGGCGCGGGTATCCCCCTGGGGATCTTCCTGGGGACGAAGGTGGGCCCCTTGATGGGTTGGGTGGATGCGCAGCGGTACGGGCCTAACAGCTTCGACTATTACGTTCAGCCTTTTCTTACGATCATCCTGCCCAACCTGCTGTTCACCTCCTGCCTGTTCTACGGCCTCGTAGCCATCACCCGGAATGTAAAAGTCGTCTACACCGGAGGGATACTCCTGTTCCTGGGCTACTTTATCTCCGTATTCTTCTTCCAACATTCCAACAATACCCGGGTGATGATCCTGAGCGACCCCTTTATGATCACCGGGACCAGACTACAGATGGCCAACAGCCCCACGCTGCTGCAGAATACGCAAGGGATCTCCATCCGGGGCGACAACCTCCTGAACCGGCTGATCTGGGCAGGCCTGGGTGTTCTGATCTTGGGGTTTACCTGGCTGCGCTTTAATTTCCAGACTTTTTTTAGTGGAAGGAAGGATAAGTCCGCTATCGATGAGACGCGGACCAAAACGAAAGCACCTTTCGTCCGTGCAGCCGCGGTGCACTTCACGGACCCCTATAACCGCCATGTTCTGAGCGGACTCACCCGGCTGGAGCTGCGGAATATCCTCCGCGATAGTTATTTCTGGATCATCATCGGCGCCGGAGTCACCGTGCTAGGCTTTTCGTTTTCCATGAGCCCGGATTTTTATTGGGTGGACAACTTCCCCCGGACCATTGATTTTCTCGACGGCTTCAGCAACACGTTCCTTTTCTTTCTCTTCTTCATCATCCTGTTCTATACCGGTGAGACGCTGCACCGAGACCGCCTCACGCGTTACGCTTATATCAACGACTCCCTGCCGCCGCCCAACTGGGTCCTGAACGCGAGCAAGCTGATCTCGCTGCTGGTCCTGGCCGCTTTGTTGTCCCTGATGCCCTTGCTGGTGGGACTGGCGATACAGCTGGCCAAGGGATACCATGTCTTTAGGCTTCCTCTGTATTTCTCCTATATCGGCGTGAACGTCCTTCCCCGGCTGATAGAGATGGTGCTGTTCTGCTATGTCGTTCATGTAGTGCTCAATAACAAGTTTGCCGCCCACGGCGTGGCGGCCGTCCTGTGGATCGGTGCCTTTTTCCTGGAAGCCACCAACACCTTTAATTACAATCTTCTCGTTTATCCTTATACCCCGGATAGCGGCATCTCCGATATGGACGGGATGGGACATATGGCAGGACCCATTCTTTGGTTTCATAGCTACTGGCTCCTCTTCGGCGGGTTGTTGATCGTGGTAGCGGCGTTGTTCTTCCATCGCGGGGTGTCCACATCAATGAAGGAGCGATTCCAGCTGGTTCCCGAACGCCTGACTATCGTCACCAGAGTTGTCACATCGGTGGTGCTGGTTCTTTTCCTGGCGGTAGGCGGCTGGCTCTACTACAATGTGAGCTATCTCAATGATTTTACGACCAAGGGCGAAAGGGATCGCCGCGCCATCCAATATGAAAAGTCGCTCAAGCACTACGACAGCCTGCCCCTGCCCGTGGTCACCCGCGTCCGGATGAACACAGCCCTCTACCCGGAAAAACAACAGCAGGTCACGGATGCCTGGGTCACCATCACCAACCCGACAGAAAAGCCCATCACGAAGCTATTGCTGGATGGAGATGAACTCGCTGACTATACACTTTCTGTCGACGGTTTTCGCTTGCAGTATGACAATCCTTTGTTCTACGAAAGGGCTTTTTTTCGCCGGTTCCGGTCGCGACAGGATACGGCCCCCTTTCGCATGT
>JAMFRX010000696.1 GCA_026224995.1 Puia dinghuensis | reverse complement strand
ATGACCAACTCCGAAGACATCGTCAACTTCGGCCCCAACGCCTATTCCAAACCGGCTACCGCCCTCAATATCCTCCGGGAGACCGTCATGGGCCGGGAACTCTTCGACTATGCCTTCAAGGAATATGCAAGACGCTGGGCCTTTAAACACCCTACCCCGGCCGACCTCTTCCGCACGATGAACGACGCCAGCGCAGAGAGCCTGGACTGGTACTGGCGCGGCTGGTTCTACGGCATCGAGCCGGTAGACCTCTCCCTCGACAGCGTTAAGCACCTGGTCCCGGACCTGGATCACGTTCCGGACCACACCGATTCCACCGTGGCCAGGAACATCGATAAGCCCATGCCTGACGGCAAGTTCCCCACGGATGTTTCCAAAGAGCGCAACCGGGAGGATAAGAACATCACCTTCGCCGACGAAGCGGATACCTCCCTCCACGATTTCTACTATAAATACAATCGCGGCCAGATAGCTTATGACACCGCGAAGTACACCGTTCGCACGACCTTTATAAACGGAAGGGAGATCCCTATCTCCGGCGAACCGCTCGACGCGGATGCCAAAGAAAAGCTGAAGGCCAAACAATTCTACGAGCTGCAGTTCAGCAATAAAGGCGGTCTGGTAATGCCCATCATCATCGAATGGACCTATAAGGACGGCACCAAAGAGATCGAACGTATCCCCGCCCAGGTCTGGCGTAAGAACGAGTCGCATCTGACCAAAGTATTCATAAAGGACAAGGAAGTGGCGAGCATCAAGCTGGACCCCAACCGCGAGACGGCAGATATCGACGAAAGCAACAACAGCTGGCCGGTCGTTCAAACGGAAAGCAAGTTTGAAATTTTCAAGGTCAAGCAGCAAGGCCTCCGCGCCATCCCGCAGACCAATAACCCGATGCAGCTGACGGGTAAGGATAAGAAAGCATTCTAAAAATAACAGCCCCCGGAGCTCCGGGGGCTTTTTTATTACGACATGAGAAACTTAATCACCCTCTTGCTCCTGTTTGCCGGAAAAGTCTTCGCCGGCCAGACTGATACGATCCTCGTGCACAGCGCCACCATGAACAAGGATATCCGCTGTGTGGTCATCAAGCCCGGAGCCGCCTCCGGCGCACACTGGTCCTCCGTCTACCTGCTTCACGGACATGGCGGGAGCTATGCCCAATGGCCATCGACGGCGCCACAGCTGGCCCAGGAAGCCACTACCCTCGGCATCCTCTTCATCTGCCCCGACGGCGGCTATGACAGCTGGTACTTCGACAGCCCCATAGACTCTGCCGTCCGCTATGAGACCTTTATGATCAACGAGCTCATCCCCTATATCGATACCCACTATCCCACCGCCGCCGATCGGGGCCACCGCGCCATCACCGGCCTCAGCATGGGCGGCCACGGGGCACTCTACCTGGCCATCCGCCACAAAAACCTCTTCGGCGCCGCAGGCGCCACCAGCGGCGGAGTGGACTTCCGCCCCTTTCCTGACAATTGGGGGATAAAAAAAGACCTGGGAGACTATTCCACGCACAAGGCCATTTGGGACGAGCATACTGTCATGCAGTCCGTCGACGGCCTGCATAACGGCGAGCTAAAGCTGATCTTCGATTGCGGTGTGGACGATTTCTTTCTCCCGGTAAATCGCGCTCTCCATCAAAAGCTGGTCGAAAAGAAGATCGATCACGATTATACCGAACGCCCCGGCGGACACAGCGGCGCCTACTGGCACAATAGCATCGACTACCAGGTATTGTTCTTCCAGAAATATTTCAGTGGGAATTAGCATAGCCTCGTCGCCAACCCGGTGACAATAGCTATCCCTATGCTCAGCAGGGTCCCGATCACCAGGTATTCTGTCTTTACCTCCTGCCGGTCCTTCTCGCTGAACCGGATGATACCCTTGGCCGCGACCAGCAGCCCGATCGCGGAATATTGATTCTGCAGCACCAGGATAAGCACGATGATACGCTCCGCTATCCCGATCCATTTACCGGCATTCACAAGACTGTTCTCCGGGTCGGAGATCTTCTTGCTCCACTGCCCCGTAAGCTGACCGATAAGGATACCCGCCGGACTGGTCACGAAGACAAACGCCGCCAGCACGACCCAGCTATGCGTATCCGCATTCATCCGCCCGTATAGCCTGCCGAAAATAGCCCAGTCCCGAAAGGTCAGCAGCCAGCAGCCGCCAATGACAGCCAGGTGAAGCAGCTGGTCGATCAGGAAATAACGCACCCGCTGCGGACGATAGGATTTCCAGCCGTCGATCAGGAAATGCGTGATCAGCACGATCAACGCCACCAGCCAGTATTGCCAGCCGATAAGCACATAGGCCACCACAGCCGTCAGGAGCGCATGCCAATACAGCTTGCCGGAAGCAAAATGCTTCCTGCGGCGGTCCTCCACCCATGCAGTCGGCTGCAGGACAAAATCCGTCAGCAAATGGGCAAGGATAAGCCTGATGAGCCAAAGGGAAGCGGATATCATGGCCAGTTGGTTGATCAGTAGTTTAGTTGATTGACCAGTAATTCATATTGTTGTAACACCCTTTCTATCTCCTGCCACCTGCCGGCACTCGCCAGCTGCGATATGGTGCTCTTCGATTTCTTCAGCGTCTCAGCCAGCTGCTGCTGCGTCGTCCCCGACAACAGCGCGACGATCACTTCTGCTTGCTTGGCCGTCATCCCTACAAAAATGCTATCCAGGTAATCGGCCATCACCTGGAAACCAATATTGGCCAGCGGCACACCGCTCTCGATGGCCAGCCTTTGCTCACTCTGCTGCAGCTTATCGAACCGCCGGCCCGAAAGCAGGAAAGCCTCTCCCTTGGCAATACCCAGCTGGCGGATAGGCAGGTTTACCTGGCCAATCCCAATGCTGATCCGGATATCCGATACCACCTCGGTTTCCTCATTCCCCGTTATCTGGATGGCCAGCGCCCTGCATCGTAAAGCCATCCGCAGGGCCTCTGCAGGCTTATCCAGGTATACCTGGAAACTATCGCCCCGGTAAAATTCATGTAAATGCTTGCCCAGGAGCTCGCCTAAGGCCTTATTAAGCCTTTCCTCTGTCAGGAGAAGCTGCGTAGAATTGACAATATCGCCCGTCAGGACGGCTCCTATCGTATCCCTTATTACCCCCATTGTATCCCTTATTACCCCCATCCCCCAAAGTTAGCCCCTTTTATCGGATTTTCCAATTCTTCGCCCCTTTTACCGAACCCCTCAAATATTCGGTATTTCATACGAACTCCCCCAATATTCGGTAATTTATACGAACTAATAAACACTACCATCTTGAACCTTAACCTTTTTCTTCCCGGCTTTTTTTTCAAAATCCAGCACTTCCTTGGGTTTAGTAGAGGTCTGTGGCGGAGCCGCCGCCGCCGTAGAGCTGCCGGATTTCGCCAGTTTACCCAGCGAATAGGTCTCCGTACGCGCCACCATCCCGGTAAAAGGATCATAGTACTTCCAGACGCCGTCCTTCAGGCCAATGCCCTCATTCTTGACGATAACGGTCTTATACTGATCGAGATGCTCCACATCCTCCACCTGCAGGGTATCGTAAAGCTTGTCCGGGTTCAACGCCCGCCAGCTCTCTTCCCGCTGGAGACTGCCATTCATGCCGAAATACTGGCATACGCCGTCCTTGAAGCCCCATTTATAGAATTCTACCCCCGTAAGATCACCCTGCAGACTATACAGCCTCCAGGTGCCCTCTTTGCGGTCATCCTTGTAGATGCCTTCCTCTTCATAGCCCGGCTCGCCCCGAACCTCATCGAAGTGGTTTACCCAGCGTCCCTGCCGGTGATCCAGCTTATCCACGGTATTCAGGGTATCGCCTTTGGGACCGATGATATAGCTTTTCCATTGGGAATACCCACGAAACCCGGTCAGCATCAAGCCCGCCAGGACCACAAGGAACAGCATTCGCCGCTTTATATAAGAAGGAAGGAGCATGTTGATAAAATAACGAAAATCATTCCAATTTATGATATTTGCATATCCAACTGATTGACATGAAAATATGCATAGGATTAGTGCTTCTGCTGCTGGGCAGCGCCAGCCTCCGGGCCCAGACCCAGCCGGCCACCACCCCGCCCACCGTACCGCAAACCGTCGCCCAGATAAAAGTGGCCCTCGAGGAATCGCCCAATCCGGTTCTTTACACCAAGCAAATCCTCAAAAAAAGATTCAAGATCGATACCATAATCGTTGGTAAGACCCACAATTTCAACGGTATAGCCGACAGCCTCGCCTATACCGGAAAAGAAAAGAAAGTGTACGGCCCCTTCGGCCCGGCAGGAGGCCGGTTCCTGGTACAGCTGCTAAGCAAGGCCACCAACCAATTCTACCATATCGGTCAGATCTTCATCGACACGTCCGTCTTCCGCTATCGCGTCGCCGACTCCATCGGCAAGCTGATCCTCACAAAGCTAAAGAATGGCACCGCTACCTTCGAGCAGCTCGCCCAGACCTACTCCATGGGCGGCGAAGCGACGACAAAAGGAGACCTGGGCTGGATCGCCCGGGGAATGCTATTGATAACCATCGAACACGAGGTCATCGTTCATAAAAAAGGAGAGGTCTTCATGATCTGGAGCCGGCGTGGCTTGCACATCATCCGCAAAATAGACGACCCCAGGGAGGACACAGGCTTCGCCCTGATGATGCAGGTATTCCTATAAGGTCAGGAAATACCTGACAGCCAGCTCATACCCCTTCAATCCCAGCCCCGCAATAGTCCCCCGCGCCTTAGCGGAGACATGCGAGATCCGGCGGAATTCCTCCCTTGCGCTTACATTGCTGATGTGCACTTCGATCACCGGCGCCTTGATGGCGGCGATGGCGTCCCCGATGGCAACGGAAGTATGCGTGTACCCGCCGGGATTCAGAATGATCCCGTCGGCAGAAAAGCCCGCCCGCTGCAGCTCGTCGACCAGCTCTCCTTCCACATTGCTCTGGAAATAGCGGAAGCTCACGGCAGGGAACTGTTGCTGCAGCGCCGCGAAATATTGCTCGAAGGTCTGACTGCCATACACGTCGGGCTCGCGGGTGCCCAATAGGTTAAGATTGGGGCCGTTGATGATGGTTATCTGCATGCGGAAGATTTGCTCAGTTATGTTTACGGATCAATTCGAGGAAATCATCAAAGAGATAGCGGCTGTCATGAGGCCCGGGAGTAGCTTCAGGATGATATTGCACCGAGAAGGCCGGCCGGTCCCTCAGCCGGATGCCCTCGATGGACTCGTCGTTCAGGTTGATATGCGTGACCTCGATATTCGCCGCTTTCCGTACCGCCTCCGGGTCTACCCCGAAACCATGGTTCTGCGTCGTGATCTCGCACCGGCCCGTCAGAAGATTCTTCACGGGATGATTGAGCCCGCGATGACCATGATGCATCTTGAAAGTAGGTATGTCGTTGGCCAGCGCCAGGAGCTGATGACCCAAACAGATGCCAAACAACGGCTTCTTCTCCCTCAGGATCTCCTTTACCACCGGAATGGCATAATCCATGGGTGCCGGATCGCCGGGGCCATTGCTGAGGAAATAGCCGCTCGGCTGGAAAGCTTTCAGCCGCTCCAGGGATGTCTTCGCCGGGAAGACCCTGACGTAAGCGCCTCTTTCCACCATGCACTGCAGGATGTGCTTCTTCACCCCAAAATCCAGCACCGCAACCCGTAACGGAGAGGCCGGATCACCCAGCTCATACTCCGCTTCCGTGCTGACGGCAGAAGCCAGCTCCAGCCCATCCATGCTGGGAGTAGCCTTCAGGATGGCCTTCAGCTCATTCACATCGGTGATCTCGGAGGAGATCACGCAATTCATGGCCCCTTTTACCCGGACATGCGCCACCAGGCTCCGGGTGTCGACGCCTTCTATGCAGACAATGTTGTTGGCCTTCATATACTCATCCAGCGAGCCCTTGGCCTGCAGCCGGGAGAACTGCTCCTCCAGATTGCGGCCTATCAATCCCCGGATCTTCACGGTGCTGGACTCTATATCGCTGTCCTTGACACCGTAATTGCCGATGTGCACGCTGTTCATGATCAGCACCTGACCAAAATAGCTGGGGTCCGTGAATACTTCCTGGTATCCCGTCATGCCGGTATTGAAACAGATCTCACCGGAAGTGGTGCCTTTCTTGCCAAAAGCCTGGCCATGATGAACGGTGCCATCTTCAAGCAGAAGAACGGCGGGAAGAACAGAAGTAGTGTGGGACATAGTAGAATGGAAAATTTGGCAAAAGTACCAAAAAAAAAGACCCGGCGATGGCCGGGTCCACTTTTTATCTTACTCTTTGCACCGGCTTGATCATTTGTGCCCAGCCGGCCTTTTTTACTTGGCTTTTTCTTCCGCTTTGGCTTCTTTAGCCTCATTAGTCTTCGCCTTGCCTTCCTTAGCCTCCGCAGCGACTTCCTCAGTCTCACCAGCCGCCTTCTTACGGCTTCCACCGGCGCGACGCGTTTTCTTACCTGCAGCTTCCTTGGCTTCACCCTTACCCTTGCCATAGATCTCATTGAAATCTACCAGCTCTATCAGGGCCGTCTCGGCATTATCGCCTACGCGGGCTCCTAGCTTGATGATACGGGTATAGCCACCAGGACGACCGGCTACCTTCGCGGCTACCGTGCTGAACAATTCAGTAACGGCATCCTTATCCTGCAGGTAGCTGAACACCATCCTGCGCTGATGCGTGGTATTGTCCTTCGCTTTGGTGATCAGGGGCTCTACATAGGTCCGCAGCGATTTGGCCTTGGCCAGTGTAGTGACGATCCGCTTGTGCGTGATCAGCTGAATGGCCAGATTGCTCAGCAACGCTTTACGATGCGAGGCAGTGCGGCCTAAATTGTTGACTTTGTCTCCGTGACGCATGACTTGTTAATTTAGATCTTGTACCGTGTCAGGAATTACAAGATGTTACAAATGTTTATTGTTTACTCATCATCTACTTTCAGCTTGCCAAGGTCCATCCCGAAATGGAGCCCTCTTTCGCCTAAGACCTGCTCTATTTCGGCCAGGGATTTCTGTCCGAAGTTGCGAAACTTCATAAGATCTTCCTGCTCATAGGTCACGAGCTCGCTAAGACTGTTGATCTTGGCCGCTTTCAGACAGTTGAAGGCACGTACCGAAAGATCCAGGTCTTCCAGCGGGGTCTTCAGGATCTTGCGCAGCTGCAGCGTCTGCTCATCTACCAGGTCTTCCTTCTTCTCTTCCTTATTGTCGAAAGTGATGTTCTCGTCGGTAATGATCATCAGGTGCTGGATCAGGATGCGGGAGGCCTGCTTTACAGCCTCTTCCGGATGGATCGTACCATCCGTAGATACTTCCATGATCAGCTTTTCAAAGTCCGTGCGCTGCTCCACACGCGTATTCTCGATGGAGTATTTCACGTTCTTGATAGGCGTAAAGATAGCATCCGTCGGAATATAGCCGAATGGAGCATCCTTGGGCTTGTTATCCTCCGCCGGTACATAACCGCGGCCCTTGCCAATGGTGATCTCTATATCTAATTTGGCGGAATTATCCAGTGTACAGATGAGCAGCCCGGGATTCATCACCTCGAACGAAGGAGTAGCTTCTCCCAACGTTCCTGCAGTGAATTCCGTCCTGTTCTTCAGGCTAAGCGTGATCTTTTCCTGAGCCACTTCATGCTCGACCTTCTTCTTGAAGCGGACCTGCTTCAGATTCAGGATGATCTCCACCACGTCTTCGGTCACCCCCTTGAGGGTAGCGAACTCATGATCGGCACCCTCGATCTTGACCCCGATGATCGCATAGCCTTCCAGCGAGCTGAGCAACACCCTGCGGAGGGCATTACCAATGGTGACACCATAACCCGGTTCTAAAGGGCGAAATTCGAATTGAGCTTCAAAATCGGTCGCCTTTTGAAGGATGATCTTGTCTGGTTTCTGGAAATTTAAAATGGCCATATTTAAATTTACGATTTAACTGTTTTAAGCTTCGAACGCTCTTCCCGAAGGGAAAACATTCTACTCGTTACTTGGAATACAACTCAACGATCAACTGCTCCTTGATGTTCTCCGGAACACTTTCCCGCTCAGGCGCGGCGATGAAAGTCCCCTTGAACTCGGTGTCGGACCAATCCAGCCAGTTGAATTTGGCATTCTTGCCACGGATATGGGTGGTAATGCCCGTATTGCCCTGGGTCGACTCCTTCAGCCCTACCACATCACCGGGACGCAGCGTAAAGGACGGAACATTCACGATCTCACCATTGACAGTGATATGCTTATGCGTCACCAGCTGACGGGCAGCGGGACGGGAAGGCGCTACGCCAAGCCGGTATACCGTGTTGTCCAGCCGGGATTCCAACAGCTTGATCAGGTTCTCACCCGTAACACCCTTGCGCCGGACGGCTTCGTCAAAGGTCTTGCGGAACTGGCGCTCGAGCACGCCATACGTATATTTGGCTTTCTGCTTTTCCTTCAGCTGCAACGCATACTCACCCGGAGCCTTACGCTTCTTGGTGCCGCCATGCTGGCCGGGAGGATTGCTGTTCTTGGTTAGATACTTGCCGTTGCCTAAGATAGGCTCGCCGAAAATGCGACAGATTCTGGTCTTTGGACCGATGTAACGTGCCATAATGTACTTTGTTAGATTTTTTAGTACCCGGATAAGATTATTAAAAAATCTTAAAATTGAATCTTACCCAGCTTTACAATATGTAAATGAAGCGTCCTATAGGACGCTAGCTCAAACTAAATTATACTCGGCGTTTTTTAGGCGGACGGCAACCATTATGCGGCTGCGGAGTCACATCCTTGATCATCACGATCTCTATGCCATTGTTGGACAAGGAACGGATGGCGCTTTCGCGGCCCGACCCGGGTCCCTTCACATACACATCGACCTTCTTCAGCCCTGCGTCTACAGCCGATTTGGCTGCATCGGCAGAAGCCATCTGAGCAGCATAGGGCGTATTCTTCTTGGAACCCTTGAAGCCCATTTTGCCGGCGCTGCTCCAGCTGATGACCTGGCCGTTCTTGTTGGTGAGGCTGATGATGATGTTGTTGAAGCTGGCGGTGATGTGCGCATCACCATAGACATCTACTTTTACGATCCTTTTCTTAGCAGCTGCTTTCGCGCTGTTTGCTTGTGCTTTTGCCATACGCTTTAAATGAGGTAGTCTTTACGTTTTTCAATTTATCCCTTTCAGGACCGAACCAGCTCTCCGCCGCACCCTGGCATCCGCAGCTGATCCGAAAAAAGTGGTGCCGTTATTTGCTCCTCCGGGCCTGTGCCCAATTTTGCCCGTCGTCGCAAAACATCTTATGATTGGCCTTCGGCCTGCCGACCCTTGGTCGGCTTGAAATGCAAGAGCCGGCATAGCCGCCAGCTCTTGCATTTCAACTATTTCTTGGCGATCTTCTTCTTACCGGCGACCGTCTTACGCTTGCCCTTACGGGTACGGCTGTTGGTACGGGTACGCTGACCACGAACCGGCAGACCCTTACGATGGCGCAATCCACGATAGCAGGCGATATCCAGCAAACGCTTGATATTCATCTGCACCTCGGAACGAAGCGCACCTTCGACCTTGAACTCATTGGTAATGATATTACGAATGGCATTCAGCTCTTCGTCATTCCACTGATTCACCTTCTTATCGAAATCGATAGCTGCTTTGGTCAAAATATACTGAGCAGTCGAACGGCCAATACCGAAAATATAGGTAAGCCCGATCTCCCCTCTTTTAGCTTTTGGTAAGTCTACACCGGCAATACGCGCCATATTCTTAATTTATATTTTAAAATTTGCTATTAACCCTGACGCTGCTTGAAGCGGGGGTTCTTCTTGTTGATGACATACAGCTTTCCCTTCCTTCTCACGATCTTGCAATCGGCGCTGCGCTTTTTAATGGATGCACGTACTTTCATGACTGTCTGTTATTTATATCTGAATATGATTCTTCCTCTGGTCAGGTCATAAGGACTCATCTCCACACCCACCTTGTCACCCGGCAATATCCGTATATAGTTCATCCTCATTTTCCCCGAAATAGTTGCCAGAATCTCATGCCCGTTTTCCAACTTCACTTTGAACATAGCATTGGACAAGGCTTCCAGAATAATACCATCTTGTTTAATGAGTGCTTGTTTAGCCATACAGATTTTGGGAGCGCAAAGATAGGAATATAATGCCGAAATACCGAAATTCCGGCAAGAAAATTCATTTTGGTGATAAAATAGTCGAATTTATAAGGGGGGAATGCACATTCTAATGTGCGTTCACCTCTTTGGTAAGATCCACTTTCGTCATCTGATGATAGTGATTCTGCAACCCATGGACGCTCAGCTGCTCGTGTATTTGCCTTCTGTCTTCCCGATACCACATCTCAAACTGGGAGAAATTCCCAGGCTGGGATAGCAGGATACGGAAAGGGCCCTTGAGATACTTCACAGTACCATCGGCCTGGGCCTGCTTCTCAAACCCGAATTCCAGCAGCTGCTCTTCATCTAAAGGAATGGGAAACAAATCGTTAGGACCATACCAAAATGCCTGGACCTCCGTTTCTACATTGATCTCCCGATCAGCGCCGTTCAATCCAACCACTTCGCCTTCCTTCCGCTGGCCTTCAAATTCCACCAGCACGATATCACCCACCCGTAATTCATGAAACTGGATCATATGACTGTATTTTAGTTGTGATCTGGGAAATTACGGCTTTTCCAGCTAAAGGCAAAGAACTTTAGCGCTTAGTCCAGCCGGAGGGCCGCCAGCTTTTCGTCGATAAAGCCAGCCTCTTCCGGCGACAGCCGGACATGGATAGCTTCCGCATTCTGAACCGCTTGCCTGGCATCCCTCGCCCCTACCAAAGCAATCGTAATGCCAGGACGCTGCAGGGTCCAGCGGATCACCAATTGGGCTAAGCTGGCATTCTTGGCCGCCGCCATCGGCCGAAGCTCGTCCAGGAATCCATTGATCCCGGAAAGATTCTCCCCCTTGAAATACTTGCTCTCTCCCCTGTTATCTCCGTCACTAAAGGCATGCCCCGGCTTGATCTTGCCCGTCAGCACCCCACGCTGCAAGGGACTATAGGCTAATATCGCCTTGTTATGCGTAAGACAATACGGCACGAGCTCAGCCTCGATGTCCCGCCTGACCATGCTGTAAGGCACCTGGTCGGCCGCCAGCCGGATCGTCTGTTCCGCCTCTTTCATCTGCGCCGTATCATAGTTGCAGACACCCGCAGCCCGCACCTTGCCCACCCGGACCAGCTCGGCCAAAGCTTCCATAGTCTCGGAAACAGGCGTGCTGCTGTCCGGCCAATGCTGCTGGTAAAGATCGATATAGTCCGTTCGCAGCCTGCGCAGACTGTCCTCGCACTCTTTTATAACGCTCTCCTTGCCCGCATATTTATAAATATCCAGCTCCCGGCCCGCATTGTCCTTGCTCTTAAAAGCAAGAGTCCCTTTGGCCAGGTCCCAGCGCATCCCGAACTTGGTCATGACCTGCACCCTGTCCCGCGGAATGCCCTGCAAAGCCTCCCCCACGATCTCCTCGCTCAGCCCCTGTCCATAAACAGCCGCCGTATCTATCGATGTGACGCCAAGATCATAGGAGGCCCGGATAGCGGCTATCGCATCCTTCCGGTCACTGCCGCCCCACATCCAGCCGCCAATAGCCCATGCACCGAACGTGATCGCAGAAGCAGCAAGGCCCGATTCACCCAATTGTCTGTATTCCATAGTCCTTATTTTTTTTAGGACTCTAAATTTACAGGCAACCAGGCAAACCAGGCCAGGCTAAGTTTATTCTGAGCGGCTTTACTGCACGATCACCTTCATCGTTGTCCTGCCCGTAGTCGTGATCAGCTGGACAATATACAGCCCCGGTGCCAGCCCCTGCTGCTTCACATCGGTCCAGCCTATATCACTGATGCCCGCAGCCAGCTGCAGCTCCTGCCGTAAGAGCACCCTGCCCGAGACATCCAGCAATTGCAGGCTCGCCGCTCCGCCGGCAGGACTCTGAATACGTACAAACAACCCATGCGTCACCGGATTCGGATATTCGTACAGGCTGACACTATCCGAAGCGAACCGCGCCCCGGCGCCCATTGCCGCCGCATCGGTGACCGAAGCGCCATGTGTCCCGCAGCCATGCCTGTTATAGGCCGTCCCCCCCAAATAGGAGGTGGTATCCAGCTTCGTCTCCTGCCCATACTGGTTGAAGGTCGTATCCCGCTTGAACGAAGTGCCGCTGCCCACCGTATCCCGAAGGAAGTAAGCCTTGCAGGGATTGTTGTCCCGGGTATAGTAGTCATTGTACGTAAAGACGGAACCCGTCTGCGAGAAAGCGAACTCCAGCACATTGTCGGAGGATGAATACACGTCGTTCTCATCGACGGTGAGGTTCTGGATCCGTTGCATGATCAGCTCGGGGCCCTGACCAGCAGAGTCCGATACCCCATAACGGCCATTGGCCAGCGCATATAAGGTAGGATTGATCGTCCAGTCGTCGGTGATCGTATTGTACTTCACAACGACATTGGCGCAGGTGGAGGTCGGATTATTGCTCCCCAGATAAAGACCCGGCCCCAGGTTGCTCCAGAAATTGTTGCTGATGATGGTATGGCCGCCGCTGGTGCTGGAGTCCTGCTCATTGCCTACGGAAACGCCCGTGCCGTCGTTGTAGCATTCATTGCCCTTTACCGTCACATTCAGGGAGCCGTCTAGATAGATGCCCGCGGAAGTGGCTATGGGCGAGATGCACCGGTAAACGGAATTGTCCTGTATAAGCCCGTTACGGCTCTGGTTATTGGACTTTAGCAGATAGGGATATTGCTGAAGCACCCACTGATAGTTCCCCGCCGCACAGATGCCGATATTGTTCACATCATACACCTCATTGCCAATGATGGTAAAGGAATCCACATTGCCATTCACGGTCATCCCTTCCGCATAGCCCGGGATGATATTGTGGATGGTATTGTTGCTGATGTACAGGTCGGTGATCGGCGTATTGCTGTTCCCAAGCACAGTGATGGCGCTCAGGACGTCGTTCGGCTGCGGGTTCTTGGCCTTGACGGTATCCCGGGTCCATTTCATGTTGTACAGGTCATTGTTTTCGATGGTAATATGTGAACAGGCCCCGGCTACCTCGATCCCATAACGCGTGTCCTTCGACACGACACCCCCGACAGTGGTGGTCAGCGTTGAATCATCTGTCAGGTTCTGCAGGTTCAGCCCGTTTATATTGACATAGCTCGCGCTGTCGATAATGACGATACACGAGAATTTCTGGGTGAGATTTCCGCCGTCCAAAGTCGGGTACTCGCCGGGATAGTTCGTCAGCGTCGTCCACTTGCCGTTCTGGCCGCGATTAGGCCCGATATATAGACTGGTGTCGAGATAGTATGTCCCGGCCCGCAGAAAGATGGTAATGTTGGAATCGACCAGCGTCGGTGTCAGCGTGCTGAAATCATAGCCCGCGCTGTTAAGCGCATATCGGGGCGTTTTCCAGGGCTTTGCAATAGACCCATTTCCCGTAACATCGCTCCCCGTATTGCTCACATACAGCTGGTAGCGGGTCGTTTTCCAGATAATATTGCTGTCGATATTAGCCAGTTCCGTGATCGTGCCCACCGTACCGCTCCGATACACCAGGCTGTCATTATAACCGGGGGCGATAGTCGCAAATTTGGTGCTGTCGATCGATATATTCGTCGGCGTCCCGCCATAGTTGCTGATATAGATCGGGTTGACGCTGTTATCCCCCGGACCGGGAAATTTGTAATTGCCCGTGTCCGTGCTCCACAGCATATTCCTGAAAAAACAGCTGTCGATGTCCACATTGCTGCTGGCGCCATTGATATTGATCGCCGAAGCCGTGATATTGAGTATATTGGCAAAGGTCAGCCCCTTGAACCGGATATTGCTGGCGCCGGCAACGCTTACCATATATGACCCGGCCGTGGTAAAACCACTCCCATCGAAAACGGGCTTCTCCCCCGGATATGCCGCAAGAATAAAATGATACCCGTTCTGACCGCTCTTGCTGGAGTCGATAAAAAGCAGCGAGTCAGAGGAATTAAAATGATACGTGCCCTGTCGGAAATAAACGGTCACATCGGAGCTGGAAGCCCGCGTAGTCCCCCATACCGCATAACGGAAATCATTCCACGGACTGGCCAGCGTCCCGCTCCCGTTGACCGCTTGTGTAACGTCCACATAATAAGTTTGTGAAAAGGTGACTTTTGAGCAAGCCAGTAGCAGCAAGCCCAGGAAGGCTTGTAAAATTGTACACTTCATAAGATGATTTATTTAAGGTTAATGAATACCGTCTTTGAGCTGCTGTTTGACCACATCGGCCGGGTATCGCAGGGCTAACTCCCTGATCTCATAACTAAACTTTTCAAACGTCTCTTCCCATAGCCGGGCCTCTTCCGGCGTATAGTCGTAAAAACCCTGGGCATTGGCTACCCCTCGCCCACCCGCCTTCACGATCCCATCGATCAGCGGAGGAACCTCCGTGCTATTGCTGAGCGTAGGGAACAGGTCTTTCATCACCGTGTGATAGGCGGCCACCCCGGTGAGATCCATCCAACGGAAACACCCCACCAGTGT
>JAMFRX010000695.1 GCA_026224995.1 Puia dinghuensis | reverse complement strand
GGCGGCCTCTTCGATCCCAAGAGCCTATACAGCTGTGGTCCTAAGAGGACGGGTCAGCAAGATACCGATTGGACTGGAAAGACCCAGGCGCTCTCGCCGCAGCCCGATAACTTCAAGGACTTCTTCCGAACGGGTTCCGAGCTCATCAATGCCGTCTCCCTCTCCGGCGGAACCGACAAGGCCCAGACCTATTTCTCCTATACCAATACGTATAGCAATGGGATCATGCCCAACAACCAGTACAAACGCAATAACCTGAACCTTCGGCAGACCTATGAGCTCACCGATAAGCTGTCGGTCGACATCAAAGCCAACTATATAAAAGAAGATATCGTCAACCGCCCCCTCGCCGGCGCCGCCAACCATGCGATGGCCACGCTCTATAGCATGCCACGCAGCCTGCGCCTGGGCGATATCAAGAACTACGAGTACACCGATCTCTCCGATTTCACCCTGCATCAGAACTTCTGGGGCAGCCAGCAGCCGGCCTTTCAAAATCCCTATTGGAGCGTGAATCGGAACCTCTATGAACGGGATCGGGACCGCCTCATCGGCCTCGTCGCCCTCAAATACCAGATCACCCCCGAGCTGAGCGTGCAGGGCCGCACGAGTCTGGACACCTATCAGGACTACGGCCAGGAGAGCGATTATAGCAACAGCTATTGGATCACCTATGCCGGCGGCGGCAACTACGAGATCAACAAGTCCTCCTTCCGGCAGTTCAACAACGACCTGCTCATCAACTACAACAAAAAGCTCAACGACAACTTCCACCTGAACGTGAATGCCGGCGCCAGCCTGGAGCAATTCAACATGGAGACTACGAACTCCAATGACCAGGGGCTGATCGTCGCAAACTCTTTTTCTCTAGGCAACGGCCTCGCTACCGTCACGACGAACGGGCTCTCCCGGACGCAGAAGCAATCGGTATACGCCGCGGCTAACCTGGGGTATAAGGACTATCTCTTCCTCGACCTCACGGGCAGAAACGACTGGAATTCTACCCTACCCGTGGATCATGCGTCGTACTTCTTTCCGTCGGTGGGCCTCAGCGCCGTGTTCAATGAGATGTTCCATCTTCCGGAGGTTATTTCTTTGTTGAAGCTCCGCGGTTCATATGCCGAAGTGGGCAATGGAACCGGATTCAATCAGCTGAAGGAATCCCCCTATATCGGCCCTGGCGGCAACGGCGGTTTCCTATACGTGGACCGTGTCCTGAAAGATGCCGACCTCAAACCCGAGCAGACCAAGTCGTACGAAGCGGGTCTGGATCTCGGCCTCTTCAAGAACCGCTTTACCGCCGAGCTCACGGCCTATAAGACCAATACGATCAATCAAATTCTCTCCATCGGCGTGCCCAGTCCCTCCGGCTATGCCTTCCGAATCATCAACGCGGGCAATATCCGCAACGAGGGCCTGGAGCTCCTGCTCACCGGCAAGCCCATCGACCAGCCGCACTTTAAATGGACTATCGCCTTCAATTTCGGGATGAATCGCAACAAGATCCTCTACCTCGACAGCATCGAAAAGATGCCCCCGCTCTCCTCACCCGAAACCCTGGGCGAGATCGTCGCGGAAGAAGGCAAGGCCTATGGCGGGATCTATACCACCAGCTTCATGCGCAACACTACCGGGCAGATCATCGTCGACAGCACCGGCCTGCCGGAAGTCCAGGGCGACCAGACCAAACACTTCGCCGGCAACTATAACCCCGACTGGACTGCCGGTATCACCCATACCTTTCAGTACAAGAACTGGGGCTTCTCCTTCCTCGTGGATATGCGCAAAGGCGGCATCGTGATCTCCGGCAGCCAGGCCCTGATGGCCTCGCAGGGCGTGACGAAGAATACGCTGGCCGGAAGGGACAATGGTTTCGTCGTGCCTAACTCGGTGACAGAAAGCGGCGGGAAGAATAACGTCGCGGTCTCGGCGCAGGACTATTGGCAATGGGTCGGCTCGGAAAACCTCGTGGGCGAAGCCTTCGTGAATTCCGCCACCAATATCCGGCTTCGACAGGCGACCCTGAGCTATACCTTGCCCCTGTCCGGTAAATCCGCCGTCAAAGGCGCCACCTTCTCGTTGGTGGGCCGCAATCTCTTCTTCCTGAAGAACGATGCCGTCGGCTTCGATCCGGAATCGGCCCTGGGAACGGGCAACAACCAGGGGCTGGAATATACCCCGGTGCCCAGTACCCGTAGCTATGGCCTGTACCTGAAATTGAATTTTTAACGACAAAAGAACTTACGATGAAACGATTATATACCTGGCCGCTGGTTGTTATCTTGTTCTTCGCCGCCGGCTGCACCAAACACTTTGATTCGATCAACAGTGATCCTACCACCTTCGGTACCCTGCCTTCCGCGGCGATCCCCAAGGCCTTCGCCATCGCCGA
Organism: Puia dinghuensis; assembly: GCA_026224995.1. Lineage (GTDB taxonomy): Bacteria > Bacteroidota > Bacteroidia > Chitinophagales > Chitinophagaceae > Puia > Puia dinghuensis_A. The sequence goes on along the minus strand of JAMFRX010000695.1, from coordinate 3,239 downwards.
ATGGGAAGGCGTCTATGCAGATCCGGGGAACTACGAAGTTATCCATAGCCTCTATTGTGATCTCTGGAGCCAGTATTTCATGGACGGCGGCGGTTTCCCTGGAGACCGCTATGTTCTCGACCCCACGCTCACCATCTTCTCCTGGAGCCTCACCTATACCGTGAACCTGCCCAGCATCAAGATCGTCATCGATGGCACCGAAGGCACTGCCCCCTCCGCCAATGCCATCGCCAAGATCTGGAAGAGCTATATGTTCCACCAGGAAACCGACCTCTACGGACCGATCCCGTATTCGCAGGCCGGTCTGGGATTGCTGAGCGTACCCTATGATTCACAGGAATCTATTTATGTCAGCTTGCTGAACACGCTGGACAGCGCCATTACTACCTTAAAGGCTTCCGACCAGACCCAGACACCTTTCGGTACCGACGACCTTATCTATGGCGGCAGCATCCCAGCCTGGATAAAATTCGCCAACAGTTTGAGGCTGCGGCTGGCCATGCGCGTTTCGGCCGTCGATCCGCAACTGGCGCAGACCGAAGCATTGAAGTCCGTGGCGGACGGCGTCATGACCACCAATGCCCACAATGCGTTCGTAGCGGTAGGACCCAACTCCATCAACGGTCTCGCGGCCGAAGCGCCCTGGGAGAACATGCGGATGACCTCTTCCATGGTCAGCTATCTCAAGGGATATAACGATCCCCGGATGCAGCAATACTATAGCCCTGCTGATGATGACGGTCAATACCACGGTACCCGCAACGGCATGAACGTCACCCAGGTCGCCGCCGCCGTCTCCCTGAACGGCACGAACCTCTCCAATATCAATACCACCCGCTGGAGCGATGCGACCCAGGCCACCACGCCGCTGAACGTCATGTATGCCGCCGAGAGCTACTTTCTATTGGCGGAAGCGGCCCTCAATGGCTGGCAGGTCGGCGGTACCGCGCAGCAGTTCTATGAGCAGGGGATCACCGTGTCGATGAACCAGTGGGGGATCACCGATCCCGTGGCCATCCAGGCCTATATCAACAGTACGTCCACGCCCATTCCGCCCAACGATTACCTGAACTCCCCGGCTGTCGCTACCATCCCCGTGAAGTTCGCGGCCGATGCCGCCACACAACGCCAGCAGATCATCACGCAGAAATGGCTCGCCTTGTTCCCCGATGGGATCGAGGCCTGGTCCGAGCTGCGGCGCACGGGCTTTCCTGTCCTCTACCCTGTAGTCCAATCCGATAATCCCGATGTACCCGCGAGTGGCACCATCAGCCGGTGGACCTGGCAGGAAGATGAATACAATACCAATGGGAAGGCGGTACAGGCGGCGTTGCCGTTGTTGAATGGGCCGGATAAGGCCAGTACGCATGTATGGTGGAATAAATAAATTTTGGTGAGTCTATGTATATCCGGGTAGCCCTTGTATTACTGGTCCTGCCTTTGGCGGTCTGGGGACAGCCTTTGCCGGCCGATGTGCAGCCGCTGTCTATTGTCCCGGAGCCGGTATCCGTCCAGGCCACTGGTGGCATGTACAGCGGCAAGCTGGTCTACACCGTGAAAGCGCCTGCCGCGACCGACCCGCCGGAAGGGTATGTCCTGGACGTGACGCCCAAGGGGATCATTGTCACCGCTTCGGGCGCGGGGGTGTTCTACGCCGAGCAAACGCTCAAGCAGCTGGGCCCGGGGGCGATCCCCTGTGTCCACATCGTCGACTATCCCCGGTACGGTTTCCGGGGCATGCACCTCGACGTTAGCCGGCATTTCTTTTCCGTCGCCTTCATCAAGAAATACCTGGACATCCTCGCGGCCTACAAGCTCAACACCTTCCATTGGCATCTGACGGACAGCCATGGCTGGCGGATCGAGATCAAGAAGTATCCACGGTTAACTTCAATTGGCGCCTGGCGGGCGGATCGTACGGGCATCCCCACCACCATTGCCAAACCCACGGCCATCGGCGAACCCGCCACTTACGGCGGCTTCTATACGCAGGAGCAGATCCGGGAAGTCGTGGCCTATGCCGCAAAGCGGTTCATCACCATCATCCCGGAGATCGAGATCCCCGGTCATTGTGATGCCGCCCTCGTGGCCTACCCGGAATTCTCCGATCTCGACAACCCGGCGCCCTTGCTCCGGCCCTGCGGCTATCCGGGCGATCTGACACACAATCTATGTTTGGGGTATGAGCCGTCTTTTGCATTCGTAGAAGATATTTTAAGCGAGGTTATGGTTCTTTTTCCCGGTGTGTTTATGCACATCGGTGGCGACGAAGTGCGGGGCGGCCCGTGGCTGGGCTGCCCCCGCTGCCGCCAGCGGATGCAGGAGCATGGTTTTACCACGGCCAGGCAATACCAGAACTGGTTCACCCATCGCATTGACAGCTTTATCAATGCCCATGGAAAACGGATGATCGGCTGGGACGAGGTCCTGGGCGCCGAGATCACCCCTTCTGCCGCGGCAATGCTCTGGCATGATCCGGCCGCGGCCCTCCAGGCCTTGAAGAAGGGGCATGATATGGTGATGGCGCCCTATCACTATACGTATTTTGATTTCTATCAGTCCGATCCGCGGCTCGAACCGGATATCACCTATGCCGGCCTGGGCCTGGATACCGTCTATGCCTTCGAGCCGACGCCCGCTGGATTGACTCCTGAGGAGAACAAGCATGTGCTGGGCGGAGAAGCCTGTCTGTGGACCGAGAACTTCGCCACTCCTGCCCGGGTCGAATACATGTTATTGCCCCGCCTCTTAGCCCTGGCCGAAGTGTTGTGGTCGCCACCCGGGAAAAAGGACTATCCGCGATTCGTCCGGAAGACAGAAGCGCAGTTCAAACGATTGGCCGCGGCGGGGATCAGCTACGCTACCAGTCTGTACAATGTAGCGATCCAGCCTTCGTATGTGCCGGACCGGGGCATTCGGGTTTCCCTGGCCGATCAGACGCATCTGTATCCGATAAGATATACGCTCGACGGCAGTCAGCCGTCTGTTAATTCGCTCCTATACACCGAACCCTTCATGCTGACAAAGACGGCGGCGTTACGAACCGCCGTTTTTAAAAACAACCGGTTGGTGGGGAAAGTGAATGGCGATCGGCTGACGATCCACCTGGCTACGGGAGCTGGTATTCGTTTGTCGCCAGACTCGACAGTGGGGGCCGCCCGCCTCGTCGACGGCATCCACGGCACCATCGAGCCCTACGATGGCCGCTGGGTCATCTTTCATGACAGCATGGTGGACAT
>JAMFRX010000694.1 GCA_026224995.1 Puia dinghuensis | reverse complement strand
CGGCCTGGCTGACAAACGGTCCGCCGTCGACGCAAAACAGGTTCTTACATTCATTCGCCTGGCTCCATTTGTTCAAAGCGGCCGTCTTCGGGTCGCTGCCCATGCGCACGGTGCCTGCCTCGTGGATGATATTGCCAGGAGCATGCAGTCCCCATTTGTTATCGGCGTTGTTATCCTGTCCGTGCGTGACTACGGCGCCCATGGCGTGCAGGATCTCCTGAAAGGTCCCCATCATATGCTTAGCCTGGTTGATCTCATACTCGGAGTGGCTGGTATTGAAGCGCAGAACCGGGATACCATACTTATCCAGCACCTTGGGGTCGATCTCGCAATAGTTCTCTCGTTTGGCGACGGCTTCGCCCCGGCCTGCCATGTGCACGGAGGCGCCGAAGAGCGCGCGGTAGTCCTTTTTTAGGGAGGCGCCGTAGCCGCCTGCGGACTTGTTAGCGGCCATTACATTGGTCTTGCCGCCGCTGCCGTTGAGCTTATGGATATCCCAGGTGAACCCGTAGATAGGCATTCCCATGCCGCCGCCGAATTCTATGTGATAGCCACGGGGGAAGTCGAGCTTTTTATTGTCAAGCCACCAGGGTGCATAGACATGCATGCCGCCGACACCGTCTTCGTTGTAGCGTTTGCGATCCAGCAGGTGGGGAACGTAGCCGCCCATATCCGCGCCGGTAGAGTCGTGCAGGTATCTGCCGACGGTGTCGCTCGTATTGCCCAGACCGTTAGGATGGCGGGCCGATTTGGAGTTCAGCATCAGCCGGGCGCTTTCGCAGGCGCTTGCCGCGAGGATCACTGTCCGGCCGCTGACCTGGTATTCCTGCATGTCTGTCTTATCGACATAGGAAATGCCGGTCGCCAGTCCTTCTTTATCCGTCAACACCTCGCGGGCCATGGCGTTGGTTACGAGATCGACATTACCCGTTCTCAACGCCGGGAGCACCAGGCAGGAGGAAGACGAGAAATCGCCATAAACCTTACAACTGCGGCCGCATTGCGAACAGAAGAAGCATTGCCCTCTCGAGGGGTCCATGTCCTTGGTCGTTTTGGTGAGGATGGACATGCGGGAAGGGATAACGGGTACGCCGGCGGCGGCTCCCGCCTTCTTGATCATCATCTCATGCAGTCGTGGCTTGGGTGGGGGAAGAAAGATCCCGTCGGGGTCGTTCTCCAGCCCTTCGTTGGTGCCGAATACGCCCAGCAGCCTGTCAATCTTATCGTAGTATGGCTTAATATCTTCATAGCCGATGGGCCAGTCGTCACCCAGGCCGTCAATGCTCTTGCGTTTGAAATCCTTGGGCCCGAAGCGCAGCGAGATGCGGCCCCAGTGGTTGGTCCTGCCGCCCAGCATGCGGGCGCGCCACCATTCCCAATTCGTAGTGCCCGGCTTGCCCGTTTGGGTATAGGGCTCTCCTTCGACCTCCCATCCCCAATAGCAGCCGTCGAAATCGCCGAATGGCCTGAACTTAGTGCCCGCGCCGCGACGAGTGGACTCCCAGGGGTTTTTCAGCTGATTGCTGTCGGTCTTGGGGTCGAACATCGGACCAGCTTCCAGCAGGCATACCTTTAGCCCCGCGTGAGCGAGCACATAAGCCGCCATACCGCCGCCGGCACCCGATCCTACAATAACTGCGTCATATTTCTTCGGCTGTTTCTTTATCTGGAGATCTCCCATCCTGCTTGTGGGTTTATATTGATTGACTGGTTAAAAAGTAAATTTAAAGGTTTAGCAAAACAGCAAGCAAATAAATATTTACTTAGCCACCCTCCTTTTTACTTCCTATATGCGGCGGTACTGTCGCGGATGGCCTTGAACTCGGAGCCCATCTTCCATTGCGGCCATTCGTGGCCGAAGGCCAGCTTTTTGCCGATGGCATAGACGAGCTCTACGTCCTGCAGTCCACCGGTAAGGTCCCAGGTATTGGCATCGTATTCATCTGCGGGCTGATGATAGCGCTGAGCCGTGTATTCATCATGTTTCTGCTTGCCATAGGCCGTGCCTTTATTGATGTCGTCGACGCCGCCATCGGCCGTGAGGGAAGGGACGCCTGCCCGGGCGAAATTGAAGTGGTCCGAACGGAAGTAGTGTCCGGCTTCCGGATGATCTTCCGGCGCGACATAGCGGCCTTTGGCCTTTGCTTCTTCGGCGAGATAATCTTCCAGTGTGGACTGTCCTTTTCCGCTATAGGTGATATCCTTGGTAGGCCCGTAGGTGTTGAGCACGTCGATGTTCAGGTTGGCCACCGTCGTAGCGACGGGGTAAACGGGGTGCTGCGCATAGTAGGCGGAGCCGAGCAGTCCCTGCTCTTCCGCGGTGACGCTAAGGAAGACGATCGTACGTTCCGGTTTCTCCGGAAGACCCCTGAAGGCCCGGGCGATCTGCAGCAGGGCGGCGGTGCCGCTGGCGTTGTCGGCAGCTCCATTGTAGATGGAGTCGCCTTTGGCGTCGGGCTTGCCGATGCCCAGGTGATCCCAGTGTGCGGAGAAAATGATGTATTCGTTGGGGTATTTGGTGCCGGTAATTTTGGCGATCACATTGTGCGACATATTGTAGACCTCTTTCACCCTTGCCGAGCCGGATAGCTGCAGGTCGAGGGGAATGGCTTTAAAGCCGTGATGCCGCGCCGCCACGAGGAGGCTGCTGTCCTTGCCTGCCGCGGCAAGCAGCTTGTCGCCTGTCTCCTGGGTGATCCAGCCTTGCAAGGTCAGCTGATAGGCGGGGGCATTACGGGTATCCAGATGGAGCTTCACGCCGCCATTGCTGCTTTGCACGACCTGGAAGGGGTAGGATGCTGCTGCCGTATTGTGGATGATCAGGCAGGCCTTTGCGCCCTGGCGGGCCGCCTCTTCATATTTATAGGTCCAGCGACCGTAGTAGGTCATGGTATGTCCCTTGAACAAGGTAGAGTCGTAGAAGCCCGGGTCGTTCACCATGACGATGACCGTTTTCCCTTTCACATCCAGTCCCGCATAGTCGTTCCAGTTATATTCGGGCGCCACGACGCCGAAGCCGGCGAAGACGATATCGCTTTTGTCCACTGTTTCCACGCTATCCGGCCTTTCTGTCCAGCAAACGAAGTCCGTCATGTTCTGCAGCGGGATGTTTCCTTTTGGCGAGCGCACCTGCAGGGCAGGCGGGGCGGCGGGGCTGATCTCTACGAGCGGGACGTCCTGGGTATAGCTGCTGCCGTTGCCCGGCTCAAGGCCAAGGCCGGTATATGCGTTCACTAAATAGGAGATCGTTTTGGTCTCGCCCCGGGTAAAGGGGCGGCGGCCCTGGAAGGCGTCGGAAGACAAGACCTTGATGTCGGCGGCCAGGGTGTCCTTGTTGAAGGCGGTGCTGTCGGTGCCGGGAACGGGGCTGGCGGCCTGGTTGCAGGAGAGCGCAAAGCCTACGGTGGCCAGGAATAACCCGGTGCGGGAAAGGGAAACTGTCATAAGCTAGATTTTAGTTGATAGTCGGAAGGCGTAAAAATAAGGGAATTTCCTTCTGAACCATCAACCGGTCGTCATTGGCCCATCAACCAGCTGACCGCGGCATCTTTGGCGGCATCGGCGCCTGCGGCCTGTGTAGTAGCGATAGCAGAGATGAGCTTATCGGGCTGGATGCTGCCTTGGCAGATCCTGCCGGTGTGGTCGGCTTCCTGGCAGACGGTGAGCACGAGCATGGAATTATCGGCGAGCGAGTAGGTCGCATTGGCGGTAGTGAATCCGGCGGTTGGTTCACCGATGAGCCGGGTCTGGGCCTGTCCTTTGAAGGCCAGCGCCACGATCTCGCCTGCGCTTACCGTCCGACGGCCGGTGAGCACGACGATGGATCTTTGGTCGCGTTTTGTCCTGTAGCCCTTGCTGCTGACCTGGCAGCGGGTATGGCGGCCCTGGAAAGCCGATCCGTCACGATAGCCTATGGGAACGCTTGCTCCGTTCGCTACAAAATAACCGCAGACCCCGTCGCCCAGGAGCGGACCGATGCCCGTGAGCATAGGCCAGCAATTACCGCCGGAGTTTTGGCGCAGGTCAATGATCCACCGGGAGATGCCCCGTGAGTCCAGGCGGGCGATCACGTTCTGAAGGCTGTCGGCGATGCGTTCGCAGACAAGGGAATCCGTCGTCGAGACCCAGGGAACGGTCAGGTAGCCGATACTGTCCTGCAGCCATTCTCCTCTTATTTCGCCTACTAAATCGGAGATATCCGGTTCGGGCGCCAGATTCTCGTCGCTACCATTGTAACGGGCCGTTTTGCCCGGCGGCATCACGAAACTGTGTGGCTCGTTGAGCTGTTTGAAACACCAGCTGATGGAGGCATAGGCATCCTCGCAATTACCCGCCGACAGCAGCTGCTGGCGGGCCCTGGCTGCCAGGTCGGTCCAGGAGACTTCGTTGCGGCGGTAATAGTTCTTCTCCATAAAGCTGAGGGCCTGGTCGAGCAGCCGTTGGGCTTTTTCCATACAGGGAAGCTCCAGGGTATCGGTATGCAGGCGGTTACGACCATGAGCGGAAAGTATGCCGGTCAGAAGCAGTGGCAGGAGGGCGTATCTGATCATGGACTGTATTTTTGGATATTCCGATTAAGATAAGAAAAAAGAAGAATTCCATAAAAGCGGGGCGCTATTCTTCTTCGTCTTCGGGCGTTTCCGCGTCGTCCTCTTCCGTTCCCTCCTCTTCTTCAAGTGTCTCATCCTCCAGCGCGTCTTCCTCCGGCGTCTCCTCTTCCGCCGGCGCGTCTTCTTCGGCGGCTGCCGCAAAATGCGCGAACCAACCGTCCGTGGTCAGCAATTCGGCAGGTGAGCCTTCTTCCGTTATACGGCCTTCGTCCAGGACGATCACGTGGTCGGCGTCCCGCACCATCGAATACCGGTGGGCGATGATGACGATGGTCGAAGACCGGCGGATGCCATCGATGGTCTTCCTGATCTCCGCTTCGGTGGCGTAGTCCAGGTTGGCCGTGGCTTCATCGAGCACCAGGATACGCGGCCGGGCCACGAGCACCCGGGCGATCTGGATGCGCTGTCGTTCTCCGACGGAGAGTCCGATCCCGCTCTCGCCTACGACGGTCTGCAGGCCCTGCGGCAGTCGTTGCAGGGTAGAGTGCATGCCTGCGGCCATGGCCGCCTGCTCCACCTCTGCGTCCGAAGCGCTGGGCCGCTTGTAACGGATATTGTCGGCCAGGGTGCCCCGGAAGACGGCCCCATCCGTCGATACCATGCCGATCTGCCTGCGAACCGAGGCTGCGTCTAGCACGTGCAGGTCCTGTCCGTCGATGAGGATCGAGCCGCCGGTGGGTTCGTAGAGCTTCATCAGCAGGTCTACCGTCGTCGTCTTTCCTGCCCCCGAGCTGCCGATGATCGCGGTGGCCTTGCCGGGTTCCAGCGTGAAGGAGAGCCCCTTCAGCGTTTCCCGTTCGTCCGTATAGCTGAACCGCACGTCGCGAAATTCGATCCTGCCTTCGGAGATCAGGAGCTGCGGGCCCGCTTTCTCTTCGACGCCCTTTTCCAGCAGG
>JAMFRX010000693.1 GCA_026224995.1 Puia dinghuensis | reverse complement strand
GGCAGGTTCGAAGTCGATACTGCCACGGGCATGCTGATGGCGGGGGAGACCACGCTTAGGCTGGAAGGAAAAATCCAGGTCATTGGCCGGGAGGTTCCCGTAAAGATCAGCTCCGAGCGGAAAGTTGAAGGCAAGATCATCCGTTGATCGGGTGCCTGCGAGCACTCAATGGGCCGTGCTGTCGGCGTCCTTTACATACTGCCATTGCCCCGTGCGGACGTTTATGGTCCAGGGCTTGGGTTCGGAAAGCCATAATTTCCCGTTGCCGATATCCAGGGGCATCCAGAGATAGCGCGAATCCCACTGCTGTCCCGGCCTCCACTGATCGCCCATAAAGATGACGGTGGTGTCCCTGCTCCCGCTAATCTTTAGCAGCATCGTCGATTGGGAGCTCCAGGTGTTGGTGGCCGGCGGGGCCACGTCCTGGAAGGCCGTCCAGGGACCCTCCAGGGTGGGGGCGGTCGCATATTTGTTGGGGTTGGGCTTCCAGCCGGTGAGCGCCGAGCCGATGGAATAATACAGTCCTTTGTAGTGGACGATGGCTCCGCCTTCCATTGGGGCGCGTACCAGTGACATCTCTTTTTCAATGCTGAGGCCGTCGGCGGAAAGCCGGACTATATGGAAGCCCAGCGCCCGGTCTTCGAAGACGAGATAAGGAGTCCCGTCGTCGTCGATGAACTGGCCGATATCCCGGCTTTCGTGATCCAGTGGCCGGAAGCTCTTGAGATAGACAAAGGGGCCGGTAGGACGTTTGCTAACGGCGATGCCGACACGCGCGAATTTATAGTTGCGGGAGTCCAGGTGAAAGTACATGACATAGCGCCGTGTCGACCGGATATAGTAGACCTTGGGCCGTTCGAGGACCCAGCGGTAGCCCAGCTGTTCGGGATCTGCGAGCTTCGCCACATCGCCGTGGAATTTCCAGTGGATGAGATCGCGGGAGGAGTAGCAGCTCACATAGCGGAAGCTCGTGTCCAGCCCTTTGGCGCGTTCTTCCCCATACCAGTAGTAGGTGCGGCCGATGCGGACGACTCCGCCGCCATGCGCCTGAACATGATTGCCGTACTGGTCGGGCCAGATGCCGCCGGGGATGATGGCGTCCTGTGACTGTGCGGAGATGGCTATCGCTAATAAAAAAAGGAAAGAGATGATCTTCATGAGACGGCGAAATTTTACACGTCGAACCCATTGCCCCAGCCATCGGCCTTCAGGCTGTCCACTTTCTGCAGCACTTCCTGCTCCAGCTTCTTCTTATATACCGCTACGTGGGCGCTTACGATCGGGTCGAAGGCGGCGAGGATGGAGCCTGCCAGGATGCCGGCATTCTTTGCCCCGTTGAGGCCGACCGTGGCAACGGGGACGCCCCCGGGCATTTGGAGTATAGAGAGTATTGAATCCCAGCCGTCGATGGAGTTGGCCGACTTTATGGGGACGCCGATCACCGGCAGGATCGTCAGCGAGGCGATCATGCCCGGCAGATGGGCAGCGCCGCCGGCGCCGACAATGATGACCTTGAGCCCACGGTCCGCAGCCTGAACCGCATATTGCACCATCCGCAAGGGCGTCCGATGTGCGGAGACGACGGTCAGCTCAAAGGGGATCTCGAATTCTTCCAGCATATCCGCAGCGGCCTTCATGATCGTAAGGTCGCTGTCGCTGCCCATTATAATACTTACCAGAGGTTTGGCCATTTCCGTTTTTTTTAGCTTCCTATGCTTCTGTCCCGCATTTCGGTGACAGGCTCTGCCTTTACCGCCGCAGCGGCGATAGCCGCTGCCTCCTTGCTAAGGACTTTCAGCGTATTCTTGATCTTATGCGCTTTGTGGACGAGGTCTTGTTTCTCGCGGCTGATGATGGTCACATGGCCCATCTTCCTGCCCGCCTTGGTGTCTTTCTTGCCATAGATGTGGACGAAGACATTGTCCATCTGCAGCACTTCGTCCAGCCCTTCGTAATGGGCTTCGCCCTCGCAGTTCTCTGCGCCGACCAGGTTGACGATGGCTCCGGGCAGGATGGCATCCGTATTGCCCAGGGGATAGCCCAGTATTACGCGCCACAGCATATCGAACTGCGAGCTGTAATTGGCCTCTATCGTGTGGTGTCCGCTGTTATGCACCCGCGGCGCCGTTTCATTGACGTATACATCGCCTGTCTTCGTCACGAAGACCTCTACCGCGAAGATGCCCGGGCTCTTGAGCTCCTTGACCACCCGCAGCGAGATGGCTTCTACCTTCCACAGCAGGCTCTGTGGCAGCTCCGCGGGGCTGATCTGGTAGTCCAGCAGGTTTAGCCTTGCATCGAAGACCATATCCACGGGGGGATAGATCGCCGTCTCTCCTTTCTGTCCGACGGCGATGATCTGGGCGATCTCTTTGTCTATGGCGACGAGCTTCTCCAGTACGCCCGGGGCATCGAACCCTTTTTGGATCTCGTCTTTGGTACGGATCATTTGAACGCCCTTGCCGTCATAGCCTCCTGCGCCGATCTTATGCACGGCCGGAAGCATATCCAGATGGTCGCTTATCGCCGCCCGGTTTTGGGTGACGACATATTCCGCCGTCGGAATGCTATGCTGGGTATAGAACTGTTTCTGAGTGATCTTATTCTTTATCGTACGCAGCGCGGAAGGTTTCGGGTAGACGCGGACGCCTTCCGCTTCGAGCTTTGCCAGCGCTTCCTCGTTTACGGATTCGATCTCGATGGTCAGCGCGTCGAGCCCCTTGCCGAAAGCATAGACATCTTCAAAGCTGCGGATATCGCCTTGAACAAAATGATGACAGAGATGTGCCGCGGGACAATCCTCATCGTTTTCCATGACATAGGTCTCAACGGGGTAGTTGGCCGCTGCCTGCAACAACATCCTTCCCAATTGGCCTCCGCCTAAGATACCTACTCTTAACATGGTTGACATATTTGGTCGAAGATAGACAAAACTCGATATTCTATTCCCAAAACCCGGTGCCGGATGGTAAAAATACGCGCTGGTGAGCCGAAAATACGATCCCCATAGAAAAATGCATTTTTTTTGTACCTTTGAGGCTGAACTATGCGTCCCGACTACTCTCATAAAATTTTCGGCGACAAGCGATTGCATCCTTTTTTGCGCCTTGAGACGTTCACACGTGCGTGGCGCACCAAGGCTCGCGTCCGGCTTTCCAACGGCGTTCCAGGCTGATGGCCCCCACCCAACCTACTCTTCAATCTTAAAAAATACTTATATGTCTATTGTTTCAGCTCCGGATACCCGTGTGCCCGCTGCCGCAGCGGACTTTCTTCCGCTCCAGGGCACCGATTATGTCGAATTCTATGTTGGGAACGCCAAACAGGCGGCCCACTTCTATAAGGCTGCCTTTGGATTCCAGTCCCTGGCGTATAGCGGCCCCGAGACGGGTGACAAGGAAAAAGTGAGGTATGTCGTCCGTCAGAACAAGCTGACCTTCATCTTTACTACGGCCCTGCGGCCCAGGCATCCCGTTGCGGAGCATGCGCATATCCATGGCGACGGGGTAAAAGTACTGGCCCTTCGGGTAGATGATGCCGCGGGCGCCTGGCGCGAGACGACGGCGCGCGGTGGCCGCAGCTGTATGGAGCCCATTACGCTGGCCGACAAAGATGGCGAGGTCGTCATCAGCGGGATCCATACGTATGGCGAGACCCTCCACCTGTTCGTAGAGCGCAGGAACTATACCGGCTGTTTCATGCCCGGCTTCCGCGAGTGGAAGACCGCATACAATCCGCCTTCTACCGGCCTCCTGTATGTCGATCACTGCGTAGGAAATGTCGGCTGGAACCAGATGAACCCCTGGGTTGGCTTCTATGAGAAGGTCATGGGCTTCCGCAACATCCTGTCGTTCGACGATAAGGATATCTCCACCGAATACTCCGCGCTCATGAGCAAGGTCATGAGCAATGGCAATGGCTTTGTGAAATTCCCCATCAATGAGCCGGCCGAGGGGCAAAAGCGCTCTCAGGTCGAGGAATACCTCGAATTTTATAAGGGCGAAGGCGTCCAGCACGTGGCCCTCGCCACTGCCGACATCGTCGAGACTGTAACGCAGCTGCAGGATAGAGGGGTGGAGTTCTTGCAGATACCTTCTTCATATTATGAAGACCTGCTGGAACGCGTCGGCGCCATTGACGAAGACCTCGCGCCGCTTAAGGCGCTCGGCATCCTGGTAGACCGGGACGACGAAGGGTACTTATTGCAAATTTTTACCAAGCCAGTGGAGGACCGGCCCACGATCTTTTTCGAGATCATTCAACGAAAGGGCGCCAAGAGTTTCGGCAAGGGAAATTTCAAAGCCCTTTTTGAAGCGATCGAACGGGAGCAGTCTGCAAGGGGAAACTTGTAGGATTTCATCCCAAATTTGTGTTATAGACCTGCCATAGTTAGCAAATGTGGCAGGTTTTTTGCATTTTTAGGTTAAATTTAGACGCCCAACAGCCTTTTTTACCCTATTGTATGCACGCTAAACACTTCTTTATTGCTTTGTTGTACACGGCTATCGTTGGGTGTTCGTCCTTCGGCAGGCTCTACGCGCAAACCTCGGCCCCTGCCATTCGTTTCATCGACTACCAACGCGCTACTCCAAAAATGGGTGACATCCTCCATCACAAGGAAGATACCCTGATGAAGCAGTTCAAGGAAAAAGGACTGATCTGGCCGGCCCGTTTCGTGTACATCCGCTCCTTCAAATACGACAGTCAGCTGGAAGTATGGGTAAAAAGTTCGCAGCAGGACAAGTACAAGCTGTTCAAGACCTATAAGGTATGCGCCCTGGCCGGTACGCTTGGCCCTAAGCGAATGGCTGGTGATTACCAGGTGCCCGAAGGGTTTTACTATATTAATGAGTTTAACCCCAGGTCGGAGTACCATCTTTCCCTGGGGCTCAACTATCCCAATGCTTCGGATCGCATTCTCAGCGATTCGCTCCAGCCTGGCGGCGACATTTACATCCATGGCAGCTGCGTGACAACGGGCTGTATCCCCATTACCGATAACCAGATAGAAGAGCTCTATACCATCTGCGCCCATGCCAAGGATATGGGGGAGGACTTTATTCCCGTTCATATCTTCCCTGTGAATTTCAACAACGGCCGCAGCGTCGAATACCTCAACAAATACCTGCAGACCTTCTCCGAATATACCCCCTTCGCCAAGAGTATGCGGAGCGCCTTCTATTACTTCGAGAAGTACCGCGAAGTGCCTTTTGTCATGGTCAATGGCAGGGGTGAATACGTCACCGAAGAGGTAGCGACGAGCGAGGCGGAGATCAAGATCCCCGACGTCGAGCCGGTGGCTTCCGCCGCACCCAAAAAGAAGCCGGTCCACCTTCGGCCGGAAAGGGTGAACCCCGTCCATGAGGAAGAGCTGGCCCGCTCGGTAGACCGGCTGCCGGTGTACCCGGGGGGTAACGACGCCTTTCAGGTCTTTTTGAACCAGGTGAGCAAAGACGGCGTAAAAGATCTGGATGCGGGTCAGACCAAGGCCTTTATCATGGTGGAATACGTGATCGACTCCCTTGGCAAGGCGGTCTATGCCAAGGTTACCCGCGGCGGCAATGACGGGCTCAACGAGAAGATAGAAGATGCTTTTATGGGGATGCCGCAGTGGTCTCCTGCCGAGCATGGGACGGCCCATGTGCCGATCCGGCTGAAGCAGACTGTGATGATAGGCCAGGATTAATGGTTAACGCATCAGCACCTGCACCGTCTGCTGTGTCTGCTGCCGCAGCACTTCCTGTCGCCCTGCCGTAAGCCTTGCCAGGACTTCGGCGTCGTAATGGCGAATGGTAAGGAGGGTCAGCGACCGTTCGATCTGTACCTCGAAGAGCTCCGAGGCTGCGAGGGCCAGCTTTTCGATCTTTGCGGGGCGGTCGTCGAGGCAGACCTGCAGACTGACGGCGCCGCTTTGCATGAGGTTGGGCTTCACCCGCACCTGCCCAAAGAGGTCATAAAGCCTCATCGTTCCAGACTCCCCCACAAAACTGAAATCTTTGGAATGCAGCTGTACCAGCACCTGTTCCTGCTTGAGGACGATGATGGGCGGGAGACCTTTGACTGCCTGGTTATGGATCACGGTGCCGGGCAGGGAGGTGTCCAGGAAGCATTTTACATACAGCGGGATGCCTTTGTTCTGCAGCGGCTTGATGGTGTTGGGGTGGATGACCTGGGCGCCATAGTAGGCCATCTCTATGACCTCGTCGTAGTTGAGCTCGCGGATCACCTTGGCGTCGGGGAACTGTTTGGGGTCGGCGTTCATCACCCCTTGAACATCTTTCCAGATGGTCTGTCCTTCCGCGTCCAGCAGGTTGGCGAAGACCGCGGCGGTGTAGTCGCTCCCTTCCCGGCCGAGGGTGGTGCTTTCGTTATCGGGGGTGGCTCCGATGAAACCCTGGGTCACGACCATGCTCTCCTGGTCGAAGAGGGGCAGCACTTCCTCCCGCACCTTGCGGGCGGTATAGGGCATATCGATTGCGGCATCGCGGAAGTTGGCGTCGGTGCGAAAAATGTCGCGGACGTCGATCCACTGGTTGCCGATGCCGGATTCGGCCAGGAAAGCGCTGACGATAGACGTGCTCAGCAGCTCGCCGATGCAGACGATCTGGTCATAATAGTAGTCATACTCCCGGACGGGCTTGTCATGAAGAAGCCATTCCACTTCCGTGAAGAAGTCACGCAGCTGCGCTTCCGCGGCCAGGTAGTTCTGGATAAGGAGGTATTTGGCGGTGGTGAGGTGGCTCGTTTTGATCTGGCTGAAGAGGTGCAGGGCTTCGTCGTGGTGGCCGTTGTAGAAGGCTTCGGCGACTTTTTCCAGCGCGTTGGTGGTCTTGCCCATGGCGGAGATGACGACCAGCAGGCGCTGGCCCTGGTAGGGGCGGAGGATTGCGGGGATCTGCCGGATACGTTCGACGCTGCTGGCGCTGGCGCCGCCGAATTTGAAAACTTTCATGGCGCAAATATAGGGTGTCCGGCGAAAAGCCGGGCGGCATCCATCGGCAGGACACGGGCGGCCGGCATCGTTGTCGTAGATTCCGCGGCCCAAATTTGCTAAAAAACGCTAAATGTGGTCCCACCCCCGTACTTTTGTCTGCCAAATGGCTCATTATGAACGTCAACAGAAAAATACTCACCCTCGACGAGTTCACCCTTCAGCAGCTTCGCAACATCCCCAACTCCACGGGGGAGCTCAGCAACCTGCTGCGTGACATCGGCCTGGCGGCGAAACGGATCAACGTAGAGGTCAATAAGGCCGGACTCGTAGACATACTGGGGGATACGGGGACGGTGAACGTGCAGGGGGAGGACGTCAAGAAGCTCGACATCTATGCCAACGACCAGTTCATGGGCGTGCTGAGGCACGGCATCAGCTGCGCGGGCATCGGCAGCGAAGAGCTGGATGACAGCGTGGTGTTCGATGACGAGATCAGCAACAACTCCAAGTACGTCTGTCTCTTCGACCCGCTGGATGGCAGCGGCAATATCGACGTCAACGTGAGCATCGGGACCATCTTTGGTGTGTACCGGCGCATCAGCGAGAAGGGCAAGCCCTGCACCAAGGCCGATTTCCTGCAGCCGGGCCGCAACCAGGTAGCGGCGGGCTATATCGTATACGGGTCCTCGACGATGCTGGTGTATGCTACCCGCCGCGGGGTCAACGGCTTCACGCTGGACCCTTCTATCGGAGAGTTCACGCTCAGCCATCCGAATATCACCTGCCCCGAAGTGGGCAAGATCTATTCCGTCAACCATGGCAACTTCTTCCAGTACTCCGATGGGGTAAAGGCGTATATCGACACCTGTCAAAAAAAGTCGAAGAGTGATGGCGGTCCCTATACGCAACGATACATCGGCTCGATGGTCTCGGATGTGCATCGCAACCTCATTAAAGGCGGCATCTTCCTGTATCCGGCAACGGTCTCCAAACCCGGGGGAAAGCTCAGGCTGCTATATGAGTGCAATCCGTTCGCCTTCATCGCGGAGGTGGCTGGGGGCAAGGCCACCGACGGGCGGCAGCGTATCCTGGACATCCAGCCGACGGAGCTGCACCAGCGTTCGCCCTTCTTCGTGGGCAGCCGGCTGATGATGGAAGAGCTGGAGACCTATCTGAAAAAATGACGAAATGAGAGCGGTGGGCTACTGTTTCCGCACCCGCCGGAATACAATCTCCCGTCTATGGCGAAATCCCAGGTGGATATAGAGCCGAAGGGCCCGGGTGTTAGCCAATGAAACATGTAAGAAGGGGGTGATGCCCGCCGCGGTCTGACGGCGGCAGAGCCAGGCGATCAGCTGTTGCGCATAACCGTGGCCGGTATATTCCGGGTGGGTGCAGACGGCGCTGAGCTCGCTGAAGCCGGTGAGGCGCATGCGTTCGCCTGCTATGGCGATGAGGCGGCCGTCACGGCGGATGCCGTAGTAATCGCCGAGCTGGCGGGTGTCGGGGTGGTAATAGCCGGGTTGGATGCTGGAGACCAGCTGGAACATCTCTTCTTTATCCGCCTGGCCAAGCGGGACGATGGTTTCCTGGGGCTGCGGCATGCCGTGGAGGTTCTGCGGGGCCAGCAGCTGCGCGCAGGGCAGTTCCAGCTCCAGGTTCCAGTGGGGTGGGAGGGGTGGCATTTCTCCAATGATATAGAAGGATTCGCCGGTGGAGATATAGGGATCGAGCGCGGCGGGGGCGGCCGGGTCCACAGCGCCAGGGGGCTGGGTGGTATTTGCCGGCGCGAAGGCGACGAAGGGCAGGATACCCGGCTTGTATCGCAGGGCCATGGGAGTTCCCTGGGCAAAAGCCGCTTGTTCCGTGGTAAGGGCCGACCAGGCAGGGTTATCCAATGCTGTCTCCATAATTTTCCCGAATTTATTACATTTCGGCGGGCATTCTACTATTTTGGTCGAGCTGCCGGAGCTTGGAATATTTCAAAAAAGTATAATAGGCGCAATGGATGGCGATCATAAATCCCGGCATGCCTTGCAGGAAGCCGGCGTGAAGGATATAGTCGGAAAAGAAAGCAAACAGGGGGTTGACCAGCATCTTGAAGGTGCTTGGCTTTTTCCCCTGGAGGTGCATGCGTTTGGCGGCCAGAGTGCTGTACCGGTCGAGCTTGGCTACGTGGTTCTCCTGGCTGGCGTATGGGAGGTGCAGGAGATCGCCTTTGAGGATCCCTAACATCGTGCCTTTGGCGGCTTCCAGGGCTTCATGGACCGGTTCGGTGCTCCATTGGCCTTTTCCCCGGCGTATGAGCCGCAGCTTCCTATCGGGATACCAGGTACCGTGCCTGATCCACCTTCCGCAGTAATAGCTAAGACGGTTCATCGAATAGCCATCCAGGGGAAAGCCGCATTTTTTCTCCTGTAAGATACTGTCATTCAGTTCTTGGCTGAGGTATTCGTCCGCATCGAGGAACAGTAGGTAGTCATGGGTAGCCATGTAGACGGCGGCGTTCCTTTGATCGCCATAGCCTGAAAAGACCCTATTATAGCATTTAGCTCCGAGTTCGGCCGCCAGCTGGGTGGTCCGGTCTTTTGAATAGGAATCCATGACGATCACTTCATCGGCAACGGCTTGTACGCTCCGGATGCACCTGCCGATATTTTTTTCCTCATTGTGTGTAATAATGATGACGGATAGGCTAGCCATGGTAGTTAATTTTCGATTACCAGATCATTCGCACCCGCTGGGAGACGATCTCGCGGCTACGCCGGCCTTGATTTCGGTACACTAATTGAATGGTGAGATACATGAATACGTGTTTCCGTTGCCTGATGGTCTTGATTTTCCTGGGTTTCTCGTCGTTGAAGCCGCCGCTCCCTCGCCCGATGTCCGCGGATATTCTCCGGTTTGTCAATGAACATCGCCGGTCACTCGGCCTGCCCGCGCTCCAAGGCAATTCCTATATCTCTTCCGTGGCCTTGCAGCATAGCCGAGATATGCTCACGGGCCGCAGCGCATTT
>JAMFRX010000692.1 GCA_026224995.1 Puia dinghuensis | reverse complement strand
CGAGGATCTGCGCTTCAAAGCTGTCGCCGAAGCGGTTGGTACCCCACTCGGAAATATTCTGTTTGGTGCCGTCGGAATGCGTGCCGGTTTCCGAGATCACGTAGCCGCTGCTATAGGAGTAGCTGCGCTGGCGGGCGAAGCTCCAGGTGCGTTGCGTGCCATTGTCGAAGGTGATCGACATATTGCTGCTGGTGATGGAATGGACGATGGGACTGGTGCTGTTGGCATTGAGGCTGCTCAGGCTGCCCCCGCTTACATTGGTATAAGTATGCGTGCCGTTGAAGGTGATGCTCTTATTGTCCAGGAGGCGGGTGATCTTGAGGTTATTGAAGGCGACCGTGACCACGGCGTTGGCAGTGGACCAACGAACGCCAGCAGCAAAAGAGATGACGATGGAGCCGGTGCGGGTACGCAGGCTGTCCGCCGTTTTACCATTGTAGGTGATCGTGATCGTGTGGGGATTGTCTACCGTGTCTACCGTTACTACGGCATTGCTGATAGCTGTTTTGATCGTATCCTGGTTGCCGCCATCGACGGTCACACCATAACGAAGAGTAGGGGAAGCGCTGCTGCCGGTGACCGCGGCCTGGTTGGTCATCGCCGTGTTGACGTCATCGAAAGAGGCATCGGTCTCATTGGAAACGCGGGACTGGTCATCAGCCTGCGTTTGCAGATCCGTGGCCGACGTGTTGCCGGAGCTGCTATCGCTATTGCTCTTTTTACAGGCGGTAAACAAGAGGCCCGAAAGGGCTGTAGCAAACATAAGACGGTGGAGGTTCTTAGTTTCCATAAAGTTAATAGTAGGGTTTTTAAGTTTTGTTAAATAGTTTCTCTTATGACGAGCGGTTGACAGGTTAGTTTAACGGGTGAAAAAATATATTATTATTTATTGCATATAAGAAACCTGTTTCTTTTTCGTTAATGCCTTTGACTACCCTTAAATCCAGTATACTAATGCGTTTCTTCCTGATCGCCCTGGCCTTGTTTTTTTCCGTGCAGGCCTGGTCCCAGCAATCCTGTAAGAGGTCTTCCACTTTATTTTCGTTCGATCAACATATCCGGCCCCGGCTGTTCACGGAGAAATTGGGCAATCATCCGCAATTCCCATTCTTACAATATGTGAACGGGATCACCACCCGTGCACTTTTCATCAAGGCCGTAAAAGATCCACAAAGCCGTAAGGACAATAAGGTGGAATTCGATGTTTTCAACCGGCTCTTGAAGGACATTGGGTTCGTCAATGGCTATAAGGATGTAAAGGCCGGCAATGTCGAAAACCTGTTCATCAATCCCGGGACCATCGGTAACCTTGGCTTCTTCAATAAGGAAAGCAACTATATCTATGTACGGCTGAACCCGGCCGGCGAAGGGGATGACGGCGTGGCCGCCTGGCGGCTGACGGGCCCTACGGGCTGCTATTTTTATATCCTGCATACCTGCGGCAATGCCTTTTTCGCCAATGACCCCGCGGCCGGCGGGCCTGGCTGCTGCAAGGACGTAACGGTCAAGGTGAATACCGATACGGTGAACACCGCCGCGGCCCGGGAACGCCCCCTGCATTTAATGATCCGGTTGTACCAGGGGATCATCGGCGCCGGAAAAAAACGAAATACCTATGACACGGCCTTCCGGCTGATCCGCAGCATCGACACGACGACGCTCCTCAAAGACAGCACGGGCGGCCGCAAGGCCAATGTTTATGGAAAGGGATGGACCGAACAATGGGTGCTCTGCCGGGATACCGTGCTATCCCTGCGCATCCCGCTGACGACGGATACCACGCCGGGGGATAACAAGATCGAATATACGCTGGCCGACACGTCTTATATACGACTGACCGCCAGCGGGAAGGATGATTGCCACAAAAAATGGGAGATAGCCGCGGATGGCGGAGCTTCTTTCAACTCCATCCCGCGTTTCGACAACACGACCCAGCATACGCGCACCAACGGCGCCCAGCCTGTAGCTTCGCTGGCCTTCTCCCGTATCTTCAACCATTGGTTCCAGGCGGGGGTATCGGCGGCTTATATGACCCTTTCTTACCAGGATGATATCCCTTACGCCGGCTCTGTTCCCAATACCTATAATACGGTCTACCCCGGCCAGCCCATTATCCCGGTACAGCTTTTCGGTAAGGCCACCATCGGCGGCCCCCTGGGCTGGCAGGCCAACGTCACGCTTTCCGCCGGCTATAGCTTCGTCTCCGGCAGCAAGATCGAGAACAGCGGCACTGCCCTGGCCGTCAAGCCCGGCACCAAGGGCGGTCCCACGGCCGGTCTGGGAATGGGCGTCGCCTATTTCTTTAGCTGCAAGTTCGGCCTCGCCCTTTCCACCAGCGGGCAATATTTTGACAACAAGGCCTCGTCTATGACTTATCACCTCATAGCGCTGCCAATCACTTTGGGTGTACGGTTTAGGTTTTAGTACTTTTATCGTATGAATGCTTATACGATACCCGCGCAGACCCGCATTGGCCATGTACACTTAAAAGTCGGCGACCTCGAACGTTCCCTCGAATTCTATTGCGGACTCCTCGGCTTCGAGCTGATGGCCCGCTACGGTGCGGATGCGGCCTTCATCTCCGCCGGAGGCTACCACCATCATATAGGACTCAACACCTGGTATAGTAAAGGCCAGCCGCCGGCGCCCGTTGCCGCTCCCGGCTTGTTCCATACCGCCATCGTATACCCGCAGCGGAAAGACCTGGCCGTTGCCCTCAGGCGACTCCTGGATGCCGGCTATCCCCTTACCGGCGCCTCCGATCATGGCGTCTCGGAAGCCCTCTACCTCAATGATCCCGATGAAAATGGAGTAGAGCTTTATTGGGACCGTCCCCGTGACCAGTGGCCCCTGGATGAGGCAGGGAAGCTGACGATGTACACGCGCCGATTGGACCTGGAAGGATTGCTTAAGGAAGCATAGTCTAGGGGCTTACACCTAGATTATATTAGAAAAAGGCTTAAATATTCCACAAAGAAAATCTTAAGGCTTTTTTGTCGTTATAGGGCTACGCTTAATACCCAGAATCCACAGCCCATGAGAATTGTTTTTAATGCCAGGATTGCATTACAACGCAAGATAGCCTGGCTGCTTCTCTTCTCCTTTTTTTCCCTAGTCTTTATCGGCGGGCTGATCTATTTCAACAAGAAGAATACGGAGACCACGACCTATTGGATCAACCATACCTATGCCGTCATCCAGCATATTGATAAGATCAATACCCGCATCTCCACCTGGGAGTCTTTGTCGCGGCCGCCGCAGAATACGGCTTTTCATGAGGCGTTGGGGAAGGACCTGGACCGCATCCGAAAGCTGACGGCGGACAATACGGATCAGCAGCTGCTGGTGGGGCGTATGGCAACGGCCATGGACAAATTGGGGACGGGAACCGACAGTTCTACCCTGTCCTCTCTCAAGCTAATGCTCGGCGAGATGATGCAGGAGGAGAAGGACCTTCTCGTCCGCCGCCGCACGCTGAGCAAGGCCGCGGAGGTAAAGAGCCTCTGGCTGCTCATAGGCGTGAGCGTGCTGGTCTTCCTGTTCATCAGCATCATCCTCATCCGGCTGAACCGGGATATCGTCCTGCGCCGCAGGGCCGAGCAGCGGCTCACGGAAAGCCAGAACTGGCTGCAGTCCATCTTAGACAATTCCACCTCGCTGATCTATATAAAAGACCCTGCGGGACGCTATGTGATGGTGAACCGGCGGTTCAGGGAGATCCTGGCCGTACAGGAGGAGACCGTGATCGGCTGCACCGATGCCGACTTCTCCACCTTCGAAGCGGCGACGCACTACCAGTTCCTGGACGAGCAGGTAGTCCGCACCTTAAAGTCGCTGGAGATAGAGACGGTCGTCCCCACCGCCGGCGGCGAGGTACACCTGCTGTCCATCAAATTCCCTTTGATGGATGATGGCCGGCTCATCGGCATCGGGGGTATCGCCACGGACATCACCGAAAGGGTGCAATACCAGCAACAGCTGATCGCCGCTACCCGCGAGGCACAGAGCGCCAAAGGCATGCAGGAGCTGTTCCTGGCCAATATGAGCCATGAGATCCGGACGCCGATGAACGCCATCATCGGCTTCACCCAGCTGG
>JAMFRX010000691.1 GCA_026224995.1 Puia dinghuensis | reverse complement strand
GACGCTGGTGCTGCCTGCCAATGCGAAAGCGCCTGTGCCGTTGCTGATGCAGTTTAGCAAGGTCTGGCCGGGTGATACTCCCGCATCTGCGCCCCTTATCGCCGATGGGTGGGGTTATTTACTCATCGATCCCGGGAGCATACAGGCGGACAATGCCGCCGGCCTTACGCGAGGCATCATCGGGCTGGTCAACAAGGGGCAGCCGCGAAAACCGGATGACTGGGGGGCGCTGCGCGCCTGGGCCTGGGGGGCCGCGAGGGCGTTCGACTACCTGGAAGCGAACGAGCCGATGGTCGACAGCAAACATGTAGGAATAGAAGGTGTCTCGAGGTATGGGAAGGCCGCATTGGTGACACTGGCTTTCGAGCCCCGTTTTGCCATGGGCCTTATCGGCTCATCCGGCGAGGGTGGCGCCAAGCTGCACAGGCGAAACTTTGGGGAAGCCGTGGAAAGCCTTACAGGCGGAGAATACTATTGGATGGCCGGGAATTTCATGAAATACGGCGCTTCGGACGCCGGCTTTGGGGTTAAAACCGCCGGAGACCTCCCAGTCGACTCCCATGAGCTGATCGCTTTATGCGCCCCGCGACTGGTCTTCATCAGCTATGGGGTTCCGGATAAGGGCGATGCCCAATGGCTAGACCACCAGGGCAGCTATATGGCCGCCGTTGCTGCGGGACCCGTCTTCCGGCTTTTGGGCGCAAAAGACCTCGGAGTTACGGATGATTATCGTCATGAGCAGATGCCTCCCGTCAATACGGGTCTGCTGGATGGCCGGCTTGCCTGGCGCCAGCATGATGGCGGGCATACTGATGCGCCGAATATCAAATTCTTTATTGCGTGGGCGGATCAAAATATCAGGCATTCTATAAACTGAAAAAACCGATATTGCGAAACAAATCGGTTCTCATGAATAGCAAAAAGTGGATGAGGGGGTGGTTGTTTTGGTTATTAGTATCCGGACCCGCGGCAATCGCGCAGGTAAGAGTTCCAAAAATGATCGGCGATGGGATGGTCCTTCAGCGAGATATTCCTATCCGCATCTGGGGCTTTGCCACGCCCGGGGAGAAGGTCACGGTGAAGTTTGCCGGAGAGACGGCCAGCAGTGTGACGGAAGACAATGGAAAATGGGTGGTGGTGCTGGGGCCTAAAAAGGCCGGCGGCCCTTTTACGATGGACATAGACGGCATCAATCATATCTGGCTGAAGAATATTCTGGTGGGCGAGGTCTGGGTATGTTCCGGTGAATACCAGATGCAGCTGCCGATGGAGAAGGCAAAGGAGCAGTATGCCGAGCTCATCGCCCATGCGGACGATGTTCCGATCCGGCAATATCTGATCGCCCAGCACTATGATTACAAAGGACCGCGGGAGAGCGTTACCGGTGGGCATTGGGAAGTGGGCAGCTCCAGCTCCGTGCTATCTTTTTCCGCGCTTGGCTACCTTTTCGCCAGGCAGCTATACGACCGGTACCATGTGCCGGTGGGGTTGATCGACGCTTGCGCGGCCGAGGCCCCGGCCGAAGCCTGGCTGAGTCCGGCTGCCCTGAGCGCTTTTCCAGATTTTGCAAGCCTTGCCGGCCGGTATGCCGACAGCACCTTCCCGCAGGGTACCGGTCCTACGGACAAAGGGGCTACGGGGGGCCTGTATAACGGCATGATAGCGCCCATAGAGACCTATACGGTCAAAGGCGTGCTCTGGTACCAGGGCGAAGCCAATCTGCCGAAGGCGGCTGACTATACATCGTTGTTCGCCTCGTTGGTTGCCGACTGGCGGCGGCATTGGCGGCAGAGCAGCCTGCCGTTCATCTACGTTCAGTTGGAAGGGCATGGTCCTGTAAAGCAGCAGGCGGAAGAGAGCCGGTGGGCAGGGATGCGGGAAGCGCAGCGGATGGCGCTGGGCGTACCCGGGACCGGTATGGCGGTTGCGGCCGATCTCGATGAAGCCGGCGGCTTGCAGCCAAAGGATCTCGAGGAGCTCAGCCGGCGGCTCTTTCTATCTGCGGAGGCCATTGCCTATGGCAAGATCAATATCATTTATTCCGGGCCGATGTATCATTCGATGAAGGCCCATGGCAACAAGATACACATCGTATTCGACGAGGTAAACACGGGGCTCATCGTCAAGGGCGGTGGGGATCTCAAGGGTTTTTCCATCGCCGGCGCCGACGACCGGTATGTACCGGCCAAGGCTATTCTCGAGGGCAAGAAGGTCATCGTCTGGAGCGACGAGGTAGCCCATCCTGTTGCGGTTCGGTATGCCTGGGCTGATAATCCCTATGGGGCGAATTTATTCAATAGAGATATTCTTTTTAAAGACGGGCTTCCAGCTCCTCCTTTTGCTGGTCACGTCAGGGCTAAGCGGGTCAGTGTTGCGACGGATCATTGACGATGCCTGTGAACAGGATGGTACCTGTTTGTTTTTCCACGATCAGATAGACGAAGGGGTGGTCGGCTTTTATGGGTATCGGCCCGCCGATAATGCTTGTGGTAGTAATCCCTACTACTGCGGTAGCTGCCGCCGCCTGTGTCCCCGCTTCCGACACCTGGATATAGGTCTTGTGGGCGACCTGGGAAAGATTCATCTGGGTCGCCGGATACATTTTTGTAAAATCTGCTTCGTCATCGCTGAAAGCGATGCCCATGCCCATTTGGGTGAGCTCGGTCTTCATGTTGTCGATGGAATAGGAGTACTCCCATTTGGGGATGGTGAGCTTTGCCTTCACCGAGTCGAGGTGTGAAACGGCGTTGGCCAGGGTGGCGGCATTCAGGGAGGCGGCAAAGTCATACACGGAGGCGGAGGTCTGGGTGGGGATGACGAGATACATATCGAAGGCTTTGCCCGTGCCATAGGGTAGTTCGGCCAGTGTGAACTGGGTGTTTTGATACGCTCTCAGCTCTGCCGTCTGGTTCATGAAGGGGACGGTGACGTTGCTTCCGTTGGCGAGGACGAAGGGTTCATTTTGAGTATCGCTGGTCTTGAAGGCATTCAGCCAGGCACCGTTGAAATAAATAGCATTGGCCAATACGATAAGGGTGCTAGGGTCTATGTGGGAAAGGATGGTGGGGATCTTGTTGTTCGTATTTTTCGCGACCCAGGAATTGATGGTATTCAGGGCGGCCTGTGCGGCGGTGAAGTCCAGGCCCTGGATGGTGCTCAGGAAGGCATTGCCGATGGTATCCTGGAAGGCAGGGGTGGGCTGCGGGTATTGTTTACCATACCAGATGGAGTTGGCCAGTGACAGCTGGACCTTATTGTCCTCTTTGGGAAGCTGCTGGAGGAGGGCCTTGCAAACGGCATTGAGCTCGCCTGCGGGAATGCCGGCAAGATCCAACGTGGCGGCCATGGAATCCGCGGTCGCCCCTGCGGCGCCGTTATAGGTGATTCCCAGCGCCAGGTAGATGCTGAGGGGAGAGATGAGGGTGTTGGCGCCCCTGGGTTCCGTCTGAAGGACCTGCTGAAAAGTGTTCAGAGCAAACTGGTTAGCGGCGTTTGTAATGGCACTGCTGCCTGGCGGCAGATCCAAGGGAGTGTCGATACCCTGAGAGGAGCTGTTGTTCTTGCTACAGGAGATGACGGTTAAGGCAAGGCAAAGGATAAGGCAGGCGGATAGAAGGCCTGCGCGGCTGCGGGGTCCCATAAAATTTAGGTTTTTTGAATGTGACAAGGGAATGGAGCGGACCGTTGCACCGGGCCGGAATGTGTTAAAATGTAATCGATTACATTTTAAGCAATTTTGCCTATTTTAGTTCTATGAAAATTCTCCTTACAACGATTGCCAGCTGTCTGCTCCTTGTTGGGCAAGCGCAGCAAGCCCCTTATTTAAATCCTGCGCTGCCCCTGGATACGCGGGTGCAGGACCTCCTGAACCGGCTGACGCCGGAGGAGAAGATCTACCAGATGATGAACAGCACGCCGGCGATACCACGGCTTGGTATACCCGAATACAACTGGTGGAACGAGGCGTTGCATGGCGTAGCCCGTTCGGGCATTGCCACTATCTTTCCCCAACCTATAGGCATGGCCGCCACCTTCGACGACGGGCTGGTGCATGCCGTAGCCGACGCCATCTCCGATGAAGCCAGGGCGATGTACAATGCCGCGTTGAAAAAGGGCTACCATATGCAGTTTGGCGGGCTGACATTCTGGACGCCCAACATCAATATCTTCCGGGACCCGAGATGGGGCAGGGGGCAGGAGACGTATGGGGAAGACCCGTACCTCACCAGCCGGATGGGCGTAGCGCTGGTGAAGGGCCTGCAAGGCGAGGACCCGCGCTATTTGAAAGTGGCGGCCTGCGCCAAGCACTATGCGGTGCACAGCGGTCCGGAGCGGCTGCGGCACCAGTTTGATGCGGAGGTATCGCCCAAAGATCTGTGGGAGACTTATCTGCCCGCCTTTCATGCGTTGGTGGATGCAAAAGTGGAGGCGGTGATGTGCGCTTACAACCGGACTGACGGAGAAGCCTGCTGTGCGAATACCTATCTGCTGCAGGATGTGCTGCGGAATCAATGGGGGTTCAAGGGGCATATAGTCTCCGATTGCGATGCCATCGCCGATATTTATGAGGGGCATAAGCTGGTGAACAGCAAGACGGGTGCGGCTGCGCTGGCGCTTGAGCGTGGCGTGAACCTGAACTGCGGCGATACCTATCTTTCGCTGATCGATGCGCTCCATCAGGGTCTCGTGACGCAAAAGGAGATCGACAGCTCTCTTGCTATCCTGCTGCGTACCCGGTTTAAGCTAGGGCTCTTCGACCCTGCGGGTTCCGATCCTTATGATCGCATACCCGAGCGCGTGATCAACAGCCCTGAACATCGTGCGTTGGCGAGGAAGGTTGCGGAGAAGGCGATCGTCCTGCTGAAGAACAATGGGGCATTGCCTTTGTCGGGCGGGCTGAAAAAATATTATATCACCGGCCCCAATGCCGCCGCGGTCGATGTGCTCCTGGGAAACTACTATGGCGTCAATGACAGGCTTGTCACCATTCTCGAAGGGCTGGCCGCGCAGGCGCAGCCGGGCAGTCAGATGACCTATAGACAGGGCGTGCTGCTGGACCGCGAAAATGTGAACCCGATAGACTGGGCGTCCGGCGAGGCGAAGACGGCCGATGCGACCATTGCGGTGCTGGGCATCTCCGGGCTATTGGAAGGAGAGGAGGGGGAATCGCTGGCCTCGCCGTCTGCCGGCGACAGGCTGGATTACAATCTGCCCGCCGCCCAACTGGAGTACCTGCGGAAATTGAAGAAAGGCAATAGCCATCCGGTGATCGCCGTCATCACCGGAGGCAGTCCGATGAACCTCGCGGAGGTACAGGAACTGGCCGATGCCGTGCTGCTGGTCTGGTATCCGGGTGAAGAAGGAGGCAATGCCGTCGCCGATATCCTTTTCGGGAAGGTGTCGCCTTCGGGTAAGCTGCCGGTGACCTTTCCACGTTCCTATGATCAGCTGCCGCCTTATGAAGACTATGGGATGAAAGGACGGACTTACCGTTATATGAAGGCAGATCCTTTGTATCCATTCGGGTTCGGACTGAGCTATACCACGTTTTCCTATGGCGATCTCAACGTGTCGAAGGCCAGGATCGGCCCGCACGAAAACGTTGTCGTAACCGTAACCCTCACCAATACCGGCAAGATGGCATCCGATGAAGTGGCGCAGCTCTATGTCACGCATGAAAACCAAGGAGAAGGCGCACCTTTATTTGCGCTGAAAGGATTCCAGCGTGTATCTTTGGCACCAGGCGCCTCCACCAGGCTGAGCTTTACGCTGACGCCCGAGCAGTTGTCGCTGATAGATGCCAAGGGGCTGCGTGTTATGCCTGCCGGGAAGATCAGGATCAGCGTCGCCGGTTCGTTGCCTACGCATCGGAGCGAGGAGCTGGGTGCGGCAAGGGGAGTAGAGACCGAGGTGGAGATTACGGAAAAATAAAAAATATGGAAAGAGCTTTATTAATGGAAGAGACCATGCGCTGGTATGGGCCTAACGATCCGGTGAGCCTTTGGGATATCCGTCAGGCGGGCTGTACCGGTGTGGTGACGGCGCTGCATCATGTTCCGGTAGGTGAAGTCTGGACGTTGGAGGAGATCGGGAAGCGGAAAGCGGAGGTAGAGTCGGCGGGGATGCGGTGGACGGTGATCGAAAGCCTGCCGGTGCATGAGGATATCAAGAAGCAGACCGGCCAATACCAGCGGTATATCGGCAACTACCAGGAGAGCCTGCGCAATGTGGCGAAGGCTGGGCTGGAGGTGGTGACCTATAACTTTATGCCCATCCTGGACTGGATGCGGACCGATATCGCTTACGAGATGCCGGACCGGAGCAAGGCCCTCCGGTTCGAGAAATCGGCTTTCGTGGCCTTCGATCTTTTTATCCTGAAGCGCCCCGGCGCGGAAAAAGACTATACAAAAGAAGAGATCGCCCGGGCGGAACGACGCCTGGGCACGATGAGCGCCGCGGAAAAGGAAACGCTCTATCGCAATACGCTGCTGGGACTGCCGGGAAGCGAAGAGCGTTTCACCGAAGCGCAGATCCTCCAGGCGCTGAAGACGTATGAAGGCATCGATGCCGGTAAGCTGAAGCAGCACCTGTTCTATTTTCTGCAGCAGGTGGTGCCCGTAGCGGAAGCGGTGGGGCTTAAGCTGGCCATTCATCCTGACGATCCTCCTTATCCCATCTTAGGGCTGCCGCGGATCGTGAGCACCGAGCAGGATGCCCGGGAGCTGCTGGACTGTGCGCCTTCGCCCGCCAATGGACTATGTTTCTGTACCGGCAGCTATGGGGTGCGGGCCGACAACGATCTGCCTGGTATGGTACGCCGGCTGGGAGATCATATTCACTTTATTCATCTGCGCAGCACGAAGCGGGATGCCGAAGGCAATTTCTATGAGGCCGACCATCTGGGCGGCGACGTGGATATGGTCGCCGTCATCAGGGAATTGCTGGCCGTGCAGCAGAAACGGGGTATCTCCCTTCCCATGCGGCCCGACCATGGACACCAGATGCTGGACGACCTCAAAAAGACCACCTACCCGGGCTATAGCGCCATCGGCCGGCTCCGGGGACTGGCGGAGCTCAGGGGGGTCCAATGGGGGGTAGCTTTTGGGAAATAACCGGCTAATTTATGGTTAGGCGACGCGACCCGCAATTCTTATCTTCGGCGCTTACCAACGCTACTACCATGATACGATCCCTCCTTTGCTGTGCCTGGCTGCTGATGGCCGGCGGCATCTTTGCCCAACGTCCGCCATCGGACCGACCTTCGTATGGCGGGAAGCTAAAGCCTGAGCAGGCCAATGTGGATATCAAGCATTACACCATCGATCTGGCACTGGATATCCCCGACCAT
>JAMFRX010000690.1 GCA_026224995.1 Puia dinghuensis | reverse complement strand
CTTTTCCCGAGGCTGTTATTCTGTGCCTGAGCCACCAGGAACCATCCACCTAATAACACACTGACGATGATTGACTTCTTTTTCACGTTTTTTGTTTGCGCAAATATATCAGAAAAGACAGAGGGTTCGACAAAATATTATCCCCCCAGGTATTGCTCGAGCTCCAGTTCCGTTTTCACCAGTACATCCCTCGGCTTACTGCCCTGACCGGGACCGACTACCCCCGCCGCTTCCAGTTGGTCCATCAGGCGGCCTGCGCGGTTATACCCCAGTTTCATCCTGCGTTGGATCAGCGAGGTAGAACCGACCTGGTTCTGTACGATCAGCCGGGCCGCATCCCCGAACAAGGGGTCCCGATCGGCCGGATCGAAGTCTTTCCCCTCCATTTCCTTCTCGTCGCCAGTGTACTCAGGCAGCATGAATGCCTGCGGATAGCCCCGCTGCTTGCCGATAAAATCCGTAATCTCTTCCACTTCCGGGGTGTCGACGAACGCACATTGCAAACGGGTGATCTCCCCGTTGTAGGAGATCAGCATATCCCCTTTCCCGATCAGCTGCTCGGCGCCCCCGGCATCCAGGATGGTCCGGGAGTCGATCTTGGAAGAGACTTTGAAGGCTATCCGGGCGGGAAAGTTCGCTTTGATGGTGCCGGTGATGATATTGACGGAGGGGCGCTGGGTGGCGATGATGAGGTGGATGCCTACGGCGCGCGCCAACTGGGCGAGGCGGGCAATGGGCATTTCCACTTCCTTACCGGCGGTCATGATGAGGTCGGCGAACTCGTCTATTACGAGGACGATGAAAGGCAGGAATTCGTGACCTTTTTGCGGATTCAGCCGTCGTTTGACGAATTTTTCGTTGTATTCCTTGATGTTTCGGGCATTGGCTTCCTTTAACCTATCGTACCGGGTGTCCATCTCGATGCAGAGGGCATTCAAGGTATGGACGACCTTTTTGGTGTCGGTGATGATGGATTCTTCTTCGCCGGGAAGCTTGGCCAGGAAATGCTTTTCGATGATCCGGTAGATACTAAGCTCCACCTTTTTGGGGTCGACAAGTACGAGCTTCAGCTGTGAGGGGTGCTTTTTATAGAGCAGGGAGACCAGAATGGCATTCAGCCCCACTGATTTACCCTGACCGGTGGCCCCGGCCATCAAGAGGTGGGGCATGGCGGCGAGGTCGACGATGAAGTTCTCGTTGTCGATCTTCTTCCCGATAGCGATGGGGAGGGCGAAGTTACTATGCTGGAATTTCTCCGAAGACAGGAGGGTGCGCATGCTCACGACCGTTTTCTTGACGTTTGGCACTTCGATGCCGATGGTCCCTTTGCCGGGGATGGGTGCGATGATGCGGATGCCGAGAGCGGCGAGGCTGAGGGCGATGTCGTCTTCGAGGTTCTTGATGCGGGAGATGCGGACGCCTGCGGCCGGGACGATCTCGTACAGCGTGACGGTAGGCCCTACGGTAGCGCTGATCTTCGAGATGGAGATATCGTAGTTCTTGAGCGTGTTGATGATCTGGTTCTTGTTGGCTTCCAGCTCACCGGGATCCTGGACGATCTTTTCGCTGCCGTGGGCTTCGAGGAGGTCGAGACCGGGATATTTGTAATCGCGAAGGTCGAGGGTAGGCTCATAGTCCGGCATGTTTTCGGTGATGAGCGGCTCTTCGACCTGCACTTCTGCTACGGCGTGGGATTTGATCTCCAACTGCAAGTCTGGCCCGGGCTTGGGAATGGGGGGGATGACCAGGGGCGGGGGCGGCTCTTCGCCGGGTTCTTCGTCGAGGTCGTCATCCAGCTCGGCTACGGCTATGGGCACGGGTTCGACGAGGTGGAAGGGTGGTTCGTCTTCTATTTGTTCGCGCTCGGTAATGGTGAATTCGATGGGGGCCTCTTCCTGGACAGGCTGCGGCGCGAGAGCCACCACACCATGGTCTTCCTTAAGAATATTGCCCTTATTGCTAAATGACTCGTCGACGAAGAGCTTTGCGCCTTTTTTGCCTTTTCCCTTTTGCACCGGCTCTTCTTCTTCCTCTTCTTTCGGCACCTCTACCGGTTCGGGGACAATGGCTTTGTCCTTCACTGGCAGAGAAGGCACTTTGAAGCTGGGGTTGAAGCGCCAGATGAACCAGGCCAGACCAGCCACCAGGAGCAGCGCGGCAGTACCGATCCACCCCAGGATATGTGTAAGCCAGTCGCCTACCATGGTCCCCACGGCCCCACCCCAGGCAAAGAGGCTGCCATGGGTAATAAAGGCGAGGGCCACGGAGAAGTACAGCAGCCCGGTGAGCACGTAACGGAGGTTACGGGAGATGGAAAAGACTTTTTTCGCAAAAAGGAGGTTGACGCCCACGATGAAAAAGAAGGAGCAGAAGAGGTATGAGGCGAGTCCGAACCCATTGAAGAAAAATTCATATGACACGAGCGCTCCCAGATTTCCCAGGAGGTTCGCCGTCTTGATGCTCCGGGAGAACAGGATGGAAGCGCCGTGCAAGACCTTATCCTGGTCTTCCTGCCAGGTAAAGATGAAAGAGGTGAAAGCGATAAGAAGAAAGAGGGCCAGCAGGAGAAAGACGGCCCCGGTGATCTTGTGGGTACGTTCGTCTTTTACAAGCTGCCGGGCAGTCACCTTGGACTCTTTCTCCGTTCTCAGCTTGTCTGCAGCGGGCTTCTGGCTCTTCTTAGACTTAGGTCGGTTTGCCATGGATACAAAGATACGTTCCGCAATATTATGATTATATACATTACCTTTAAAAAAACTCCTCGTGCGCTTCCTATTAAGCCTGTTACTGCTGCTCATGGTGATTGAAAACCAGGCACAAACCCCCGCGGCCGACCTGGCCAAAACGGGGTTGATCAATGATCTTTCCGCCAACACCTGGCTGTATTTTGCGCCTAACAAAAACATCTCCGCCGAACAGCTGCCACTGCTACCCTATAAACAGGGAACGGCGAAATACATGCATTTTATGCCCCCGGTCCTGATCAACCGAAAGACGGTGCTGCGGTTCACGCTGATCAACAGCAGCGAGCTGGCGCAAAATGTTTTCTTCTGTCCGGGCTTCCTGATCGACACCATACAGCTTTACCGGCTATCCCCTACCGGGGTAAAGCGGCTGGCCGACAGCCTGCCGGACGACGGGGACAGCCTGGGATATCGCAAGATCAGCCTGGCGGGCCATGACACGGGGACCTATTTCGCCGTCCTGAGCTTTATCAAGGCCTCGAGCAACTCCATAAATCCCAGCATTACGCGGGATACGCTGATCAAAGAAGCCATTACGCTCCAGCATAAAAATAAGACGAGCATCGATACCATCACCAACCTCTTTGCGGGGATCATGCTGATGATGATCTTTTATGCCACCAGCGAATACCTGCAGAGCGGCAAGCCGGAATTCCTGTATTATATCGGCTACTCGGTCTGTATAAGCGTGCTGCTGTTCCTGAAGGCGACCTTGAACAAGGCGACTACGCCCTTTAACTTCTTCTTTGAAAGCTTCCTGGACAATATCATCTTCTCCGCCGGCTATATCTGCTATATTGTCTTCCATCGCAAGTTCCTGGAGACGAGCAAGCGCTACAAGGCGCTGGACCGGTATCTGTTTTGGGGCAGCATAGGGATCGCGGTGCTCACGGGGGCCTATATCTTCTTTTATTATTTCTCACCCGATTTCCGCATCGCGAATAACCTGGAGGTCTCTACGAAGCTGCTGCTGCTGGTGATCTCCATCGTCTTCATCCTAAAAGGATTGAGCTATCGCAACCGCCTGATGAACTACATAGTGATGGGCAATATCTCCCTGTGCCTGCTGTCCATCGTCTCGCAGCTGATGATCTCGATGAACCTGAAATGGGTGAAGGGCGTTTCCGTGCTCAACCTGGCGTTGTTCTACTATGAGGCGGGCATCACCATAGAGCTATTGTTCTTCCTCTTTGCGCTAACGTATAAGAACAAGATGGAGATCATTCTGAGCATCCAGAAGGAGGAGAAGCTGAAGCTGGACGCCGAGAGAAAAGAGATGGAAAAACAAGTGGCGGTACTGGCTGCCAAGCAGGATGAGCGGAACCGTATTTCCGTCGACATGCACGACGAGCTGGGGTCGGGGGTAACGGCCATCCGGCTGATGAGCGAGATCGTGAAAAGCAAGATGAAGGACCAGACCTTACCGGAAATAGACAAGATCTCCAATTCGGCCAACGAGCTGCTGAATAAGATGAATACGATCATCTGGACCATGACGAGCTCCAACGACTCCGTGGAGAATCTTGTGGCCTATATCCGGAGCTTTGCCGTGGAGTTTTTCGAGAATACGGCCATCGACTGTCATTTTACCATGCCGGCTGCTATCCCGCAGCGGGAGATCAGCGGCGAGAAGAGGCGGAATATCTTCCTTTCGGTAAAAGAGGCGCTGAACAATGTGCTGAAGCATTCGCAGAGTACGGTGGTGAAGGTGAAGGTCCAGGTGAATGAGCGGTTGATCATCGAGATCCAGGATGACGGGGTGGGAATCAATATGGAGAAGCTGCGGAAGTTTGGGAATGGGTTGAATAATATGAAGAAGCGGATGGCTTCTATTGATGGGGAGTTTAAGGTTGAGAATTGGGAGGGGACGAGGACGACGTTCAATTTGCAGCTGTAGTGCTTATTTCTCCCGTTTGGTGATGCCGATATAAAGGAATACCCAGCCCAAAATGAAGAAGATTCCGCCGATGGGGGTGGCGATACCGACGAGGGTACGGTGGACGTTCTCGGCGATGGCGAGGGCGGTGAGGGCGTAAAGGGAGCCGCAGAAGAGGATGATGCCCATGATAAAGCAGTTGCCGGCCCAGATCATGTATTTATTGGTGATCTTTTCACTGAGGAAGGCGACGATGAACAGAGCGAAGGTATGGTAGAACTGGTAGCGGACGCCGGTCTCAAAGATGGAGACGATGTCGGTAGTGGTGATCGTCCGGAGCGTATGGGCGGCAAAGGCGCCGAGGGCGACGGAGAGGGCGCCAAGGAGGGCGGCTATGGTGAGGAAGTTTCGGTTCATGGTTGATTTCTTTTAGCTTATCTATAGTTCTTCTTTCATCCGGTCCGGGGTTTCGTTCTGAAGGAGGATGCGGATCAGGGCGTCCAGGTTGGTGGTTTCTTCGCCTACCGTCACGTCGGCCTGCTGGTAGTACATGCGGCGCTCGGTGAGCTTCCGGATGATGTAGCGCCGGAGGTCATCCTCTTCTACGTCGGAGATCAGGGGCCGGCTGAGCCTTTCTTTTTTGAGGCGCTGGGTTAGCATGTCGATAGAGGTGTTGAGCCAGATGACCTTGCCATTCTTCTTCATGAATTCGATGTTGTTGAAGAAGCAGGGGGTGCCGCCGCCGCAGGAGAGGATAAAACTTTCCTGTTCGGCGGAGATATCTTCCAGGGTCTCTTTTTCCAGGTAACGGAAGTATTCCTCGCCTTTTTCGGAGAAGATATCTGCCACAGAGCGGTTCTCCTTTTCTATCATGACCGTGTCCAGGTCATAGAAAGGGAGGTTCAGCTTTGCGGAGAGCTGGCGGCCCCAGTGTGTTTTACCGGAACCCATGAAGCCGATGAGGAATATTTTCATTTAAATGCATTTAATCCGGTGATATCCATGCCGGTGATGAGCAGATGGACGTCGTGGGTGCCTTCGTAGGTGAGTACGCTTTCAATGTTCATCATGTGCCGCATGATGGGGTATTCGCCGGTGATGCCCATGCCCCCGAGGACCTGCCTGGCGTCGCGGGCGATGGTGGCGGCGATCTCGCAGCCGTTGCGTTTGGCCATAGACACCTGGGCGGGGGTCGCCTTGCCCTCGGTCATGAGGACGCCTAGCCGCCAGTTGAGGAGCTGGGCCTTGGTGATCTCCGTCAACATCTCCGCCAGCTTTTTTTGCTGCAGCTGGAAGCCACCGATGGGCCGGCCGAACTGGATGCGTTCCTTGCTATATCTTAAGGCGGTATCGTAGCAGTCCATGGCGGCGCCTACGACGCCCCAGGCGATGCCGAAACGTGCTTTGGTGAGACAGCCGAGGGGACCTTTGAGGCCCTGGACATTGGGCAGGATATTCGCTTTGGGAACTTTTACGTTGTCAAAGACGAGTTCACCGGTGGCGGAGGCCCGCAGGCTCCATTTGCCATGGGTGGTAGGCGTGGTGAATCCTTCCATCCCGCGTTCCACTATCACACCGCGGACGATGCCGGCTTCGTCCTTGGCCCAGACGACGGCGATGGTGGCAAAGGGGGCATTACTTATCCACATCTTACTGCCGTT
Organism: Puia dinghuensis; assembly: GCA_026224995.1. GTDB lineage: Bacteria > Bacteroidota > Bacteroidia > Chitinophagales > Chitinophagaceae > Puia > Puia dinghuensis_A. The sequence continues at coordinate 1,056 of JAMFRX010000690.1, read as the reverse complement.
GAGGATCACATGGTCGCCGGCATCGCGGATATTGGTGAGCATGCCGCCGGGATCGCTGCCATGGTTGGGCTCCGTGAGGCCGAAGCACCCCAGCCATTCGCCGCTGGCGAGCTTGGGGAGATATTTGGTCCGCTGCTCCTCGTTGCCGTATTCGTAGATGGGGAACATGACCAGGGAGCCCTGGACGCTGGCGGTAGAGCGGATACCGCTGTCACCCCGCTCCAGTTCCTGCATCATCAGCCCATAGCTGATATAATCCAGCCCGCCGCCGCCATATTTCTCGGGGATAGTAGGGCCGAAGCACCCCATCTGCCCTAGCTGAGCGACTATCTGCTCCGGGAATTCGGCCTTCTGGGCATAGTCCTCGATGATCGGCGAGATCTCTTTTTTGACGTAGGAACGCACCGAATCGCGGATGAGCCGGTGTTCTTCGGTCAACAATTCATCCAGCTGAAAGTAGTCAGGACTTTGAAAAACATCTATTTTAGTGGCGGGCATGCAAGCAGATTTGTGAAATATTCATACGAATGTATGAAAAATGCCTGTTTTTTAGGCCTCCATGCAACATGGAATGAAGACTTGTGTACTTATTACAAGAGACAACGCAGTTGGCTCGGCCGAAGGCCAATCATAAGCCGTTCGTCGGAGGCAGGCTAAATTTGGTAAAAAGCCTGACGACGACGAACACATTGAACGCCAAATGAACGCTAAATTAAGCCGATTGGAATTGACGGAACCTATACTACACGACGAACTGGTGGAGCGCTGCAAACGGGGTGATTCCCGGGCATTCGAGGCAATTTATCAAAAATATGCCAAAGCAATGTACAACACCAGCTTGCGTATAGTCAACCATACCGGAGATGCGGAGGATGTGATGCAGGAAGCTTTTACGGACGCCTTCAGGTCCCTGGAAGATTTCCATTACAAGTCTACCTTCGGTGCATGGCTGAAAAGGATAGTGATCAACAAGTCGATAAACCAATTGCGGAAGCGGAAGATGGACCTTATCGATATCGATAAGACCAATATAGGGAATATCACCGATGAAGACGG
>JAMFRX010000689.1 GCA_026224995.1 Puia dinghuensis | reverse complement strand
GGGGTGCGCGCGGACTCCAAAGATAAAAGTGCGAGCTGACCGTATCCGCCATCGTGAACTTTATCTTCTTCAGGGTGTCCATGTGCGCCCTCACGTCCGCCTCCAGACCAGCGAACTGCGGCGGCGCGGATCGACGCGACCGGGCCGGAATATCCTGGTACATGTATAAAGCATTATTGGCCAGCTGCCACCCGCCAAAAGCAGAAAACTGACTTTTCCCCGTCTCCTTTTTCATCTGACTGCTGGTATAGGCAATGGATAGGCCGATGAGGATAAAACTTGCGAGTATTCCCGCCACCTTCCACTTCCATGGCTGACGGCTCAGCATATAGGTCAATAAAGATATCAGTGGATAATATATAGCATTGTACCGGACGATAAAACAAGCCAGGAGCAGGAGCGCATGCACGAGTATCAGCCAAGGTTGCGGACGATAGATCGTCCAGATGAGGCTGGTGAGCCAGCAAATGCTAAGGGCGATAAACAGAGAGTCAGCCGACACATAATTGGCGATAAAAAGCGGTACCGGATTGGCGATGACGAAAACTAGGAGAATGATCCGGGTGACCTTACCGGGCGGCCGGAAGTAGAGCAGAGTAAAAAGAAAAAGGAGGGAGGCGCCTTGCATGAGAAGATACTGGATCCCAAAGAGAATCTTATCTGAATGCGTAAAAACGCTGATCAGTCGGAGAAATTTCGAATAGGCGACAGGCCACATATTGACATCCAGGTTCTGATTGGCGGCATCCAGGTAGGAATAAGAGTCCGGGAGATAGTTGGCGAATGGATAAACGATCTTATAAACGATCATCTGAACAATGAAAGCTGTCAGGGCGATTATCCACCAGGTATGATTGGATCGGTTACCCCAGCAAAAGTCGAGAAAAGGAGATCTCATATAGGATAAGCTTGAAGACGCATATTACCAAAGAGTTTGTTCTCAAACGGGATAAAATGATCACCGGAAGGAAGTTAAATTTTATCAGTCGTCCAACCCGCTTATCAACGTATTGAAGCTGACCTGGCCAGGGATTACCTCCTTTAGACGTTTCTTAGCATCGAAGATAGCTATATAGGGGATCGTGCTACCTCTAAAATACCGCATGAACATATTAGCAGTATCTACCCCTATAACAATATCCGGGTATTTTTCCAGATGATAAGCGTCATGGAACATCTTCATATCGTGATAAGGAAAGGAAGTGACATAATAAACTGTGGTGTCACCGAAACGTTGGATATGACCGATAATATCCACCATTTCCATCTGACAATGAGGACACCAGGGCGAAAAACCAACCATAATGAAAGGTTTCCCCGTTGGAATGTCCGCCGTGTTGAACTGAGTCACGCTGTCGGCCAACAGCAGATTAAATTTGGGTAAGAGGCGACCTTCCATCCCGGTGATTGTCTTTTTAGGAGCTTTTGCTGCTATGAGGATGATCCAGGTTGCGCCGCCAAGCAGCAGCAAGGCTGTTAAGGAGGTTATCCTACGGAAATATAGGGTAGAATTATGGCGACGGGCGGCCCATATTCCTATGGCTGCCAAGCCTACAGCAATCATATTGAAGAAGATATGCACACGGGGAGATAGATTTTCTATGATGCCGCCGCAGCTGCAACTGATATTATCATCGATATGGATGATAATCAGGACATATATAGTGAAGGCAACCATCATCGAGAGGCTGGCATACAGGCCCAAAAGCCGAAACCGCGGGATCAGCAGAATGATTGCCAGGATGACTTCGACGACGGGCAATGCCCAGGTCAGGATTTTGGCATAGCCCCGCAATAGCGGAGAAGACAGGAGTTGGTCTCTGAAGGTGTTGATTTCCATGAACTTCTCTACCGCAGTATATAAAAACAGGATAATGAAGAGGAAGGCGATGACATTGACCAGGGCAGTGCGATTCATCAGCCAAATTACCCAGAATTGTATTTTCGAACAGGTTAAAAGTGTTTCCGAAATGGATTTTAGGGCGCGAAAGGACTTTTTGAAAAAAATATTACCCAATAGTGAAAGATCCATTTTTAACCACCGTAATAACATTAAATAAATGTTATTTCAACGCTAAGGATTAGTTAAATTCATGGCATTCAAGTATTGGATAATGACGAAAGACAGACTATTAGAACTGGTTATTCAGCGTATGGATGGCGGCATGAACGAAGAGGAAAGGCTGGAGCTGGAAGCGTGGGCGGCAGAAGAAGCGACGAACCGGAAATGGTTGGACCGGGTGATGAATGAAGAGCTCTTTAACAAAGAAATACGGCAGTGGAGTCAGGTAGATCCCGGCGCAGGATATCTGCGATGGAGAGATAGCGAGCGGGCGGGCAGAGCCGGGTTTCGTCGTATTGTTGGTTGGATGGCGGCGGCCTGTATCCTTGCGGTCGTAGTTGGTGTCGGATTTTGGCGTCATCACGATCTATCTAAATCGACTTCGGTAATAGCAACTGCTCCACCTACTGCATTGCCGGGGCGGAATACTGCGACGTTGACACTGGCCTCGGGCCAGCAGGTGTTGCTAGATAGCGCAGGAGTCGGGCAGTTGGCCATGCAGGGTAATGTGAAGTTGACAAAGGTGGGTAGCGGCAGCCTTGCCTATTCTGCTGCTAATGCAAAGGATAATGCCATAGTCTATAACCTTTTGACTACTCCACGCAGCGGAACGTACCAGGTAATCCTCCCTGATGGTACCAAAGTGTGGCTCAATAATGTAAGCAGCTTGCGCTACCCAACGAGTTTTATCGGGCAGTCGAACCGATCGGTTTTCCTGACAGGTGAAGGCTTTTTCGAAGTTGCAAAAGATCCAACGAAGCCTTTTACAGTCGATGTCAACGGTGAGAAAGTAACTGTGCTGGGTACCGGGTTCAATATCAAGGCCTATGCTGATGAAGAGTCGATTCAAACGACGCTGGTTTCAGGGCGAGTGGAGGTCCAGGCCGGGAATTCCAAAGTGCAGCTGCACCCCGATGAACAGGCGCAATGGAAGGGTAGCGGCGAGGTGACCCTTATTAAGGGCGTCGATGCGAACGAAGTGGCTTCATGGAAGGACGGATTTTTCTATTTTGGGAAAGCGTCCCTGGATGAAGTGATGCGGCAATTGGCCCGTTGGTACGACGTAGATGTCCAGTACAAGGGGCCCGTACCCAACCTGGAATTCGCTGGAAAAATCGATCGAACGGTCGATCTTGAAACCTTGCTGGAGTTCCTGAAGAAGAACGAAGTGCATTTTCAACTCGAGGGTAAAACAATCGTTGTATTACCTTCCTAACGATAGCCTCTGGTTACCAACCTTGCTGCTTCTGATGGAGTACCATCACCTTTAAACCTCTCTATTAGCATTGATTTAATTCAAGAACCTTCCTATGTCCTGCATAAGAGCTTATAACCATTACTAAATAAAACCATCAAGCATGAGACAGGGAAACATCATTCGACTATCTTCTTTACCGTCGCCATAGGGGTCTAACGTCTTTCCGACTTTACTTTACTATTTTATCTGTTAACCCCCCACCAAAACATGTATAAAGAATTCTCCATAGAGGGAAACGGATCTTCTTGCCCATCCGGGTGGCTCTGTTCCCCACAACTGCGACGAGTGATGAAATTGGTTGTGCTATTTCTAATTGCCGGAACGATGCACATATCTGCCGCCGGCTATTCCCAGACGGTGACGTTTTCCGGAAAGAATGTACCATTACAAACTGTTTTTTCGAGTATCGAAAAGCAAACAGGGCTGTCCTTTTTCTTCAACTATACTCTTATCAGGAATACCAAGCCTGTGACGCTCGATGTCAAGGATGCCTCGGTGGACGCGGTGTTGCATACGGTATTGCAGGAGGCAGGGTTGGACTTTTATATCAAAGGGAAGACGATATTTATCATCGGAAGACATACTGATGCGGCTACGTCGACGATTATTATCGGCGATGGTGACGGATCGGTCATCATGGTGACTGGCAAGGTGACCGATGAGCACGGACAGGTGCTGGCCGGTGCGTCGGTGTCCGTGAAGAATGGGAAAGAAGGCACGCTGACCAACGAAAAAGGGATTTTCGTGCTGAAGAAGGTCGCCCCAGATGCGGTGCTGGAGATATCCTTTACCGGGTACAAGCTGACGGAGGTACATGTAGCCGGGGAAAAAGGGATGCTGGCCGTACAGTTGCCGCTGGCCAATGGCATCCTAGATGCCCCTCAAGTCATTGCGTATGGAACGACCAGCGACCGGTTAAGTACGGCAGATGTTACCGTTGTGAAGGCCGCGGATATCGCCATGCAACCTGTGGATAATGTGCTGCAGGCAATCGAGGGTAGGGTACCTGGGCTGTTTATAACGCAAAGTAGTGGATTGCCCGGAGCATCTTACACGGTGCAGATCAGAGGACAGAATAGTATTCAGAATGGTAATGCTCCTTTATATGTGGTCGATGGCATACCGTATCCTTCCGAAATGCTGATTAATATGAGCCCCGGTGGTGGGAATCCACTCGATTTTATCAATCCTTTGGATATAGAAAGCGTTTCTGTATTAAAAGATGCGGACGCTACAGCCATTTATGGGTCCAGAGCAGCGAACGGTGCTATTCTCATTACGACCAAGAAAGGCAGCGGAGGGAAGACCAGACTCGATCTAAATGTACAGCAAGGGGCCGGCAAAACACCTTTAAGAGTACAATGGATGGATACTCCTGAATATTTGGCCATGCGACATTCGGCGTTTAATAATGATAATGTGCCCGCCACTGTAGCCAATGCCCCTGATCTGCTGTATTGGGATACCACGAGATACACCAATTGGCAGAAAACTCTTATTAATGGGGCGGCCAGATACCAAGATGCACAAGCTAATCTGTCTGGCGGCAACGCCAATACGCAATATATGCTTAGTGGTAATTACCACCGGGAAACAACTGTATTTCCATTGGTCGGTTCCAACCAGAATGGTGCCGTTCATATCAGTATCAGTAATTCGTCTGCGGATCAGAAATTCAAATTGACAGCCACTGGTAATTACATGGTCAACAACAGGAATTTGCCAGCAGCAGATTTAACACCCGCAATCAACCTGGCACCGGATGCACCACCAGTTCGAAATGCTGACGGCACTCTCAATTGGGCCAATTCAACTTGGGGTAATCCTATTGCGAGCACTCTCGCGCAATACAGGGGCCAGACGAACAACCTGGTCAGCAATATATTGATTAGCTATCAATTGTTGACCGGATTAAATATCAAAAGCAGTCTAGGGTATTCAAATATGCAAACAACTGAGATTTCGACCAATCCTATTGCTGCACAAAATCCTGCTTATGCACCCCTAGGGTCTGCCAATTTCACTAATAATAATATTCACGATTGGATTGCAGAACCGCAGGCTACATATAATATTAAATTGGGGGCTCATAAGCTTGATGCTTTGCTTGGATCTACTTTCGAGGAAAGTACTAGCTTAGGACAGATTTTATATGGTGGTAATTACACCAGCGATGAACTATTAACAGATCCATTGGCTGCGCCTTTCCAAGCAGTCAATAGTTATACATATTCTGAATATAAATATAATGCTGCTTTTGGTAAAATCAAT
>JAMFRX010000688.1 GCA_026224995.1 Puia dinghuensis | reverse complement strand
TTTTGTCGTCGGTCTCAACGTCTTTGGCGGGTGCTTTCTCGACGGGGGCTGGCTTTGGCGGCGTATATTTTTCGTGCTCTTCGGCCGATGGTTCGCCGGGCTGGTAGGGCTGGTCCTTGCCCAGGCCCTTATCGCTGCTGCCGAGGTTGACCTCCATGCTGTCCAGCGTTACGGGTGGTGGTTCCACGGGCCGCGTCCAACCTACTGCAAAGAAAAGGAAGAGCAGGATGGCGACGGCCGCGGCGGTGTAGCCGGTAGCCTTGAGGTTCTTTTCGGATTCGAAATTATCGGCCATAGGAGATTTTTCTATATGCAATTTACGTCTTTCCCCGGGCATAACGCAATGCCTTGTGGATGAATTGCCCCGCATGGACCTGCGAAAATGTTAAAATGAGGAGCAGGGGTGCGGGCAGGAGGCCAACAGGTGAAGAAGGGGCGGGCCCGGCGATCAGTTGGTCGAAGGCTTCTGGTCCTCGGTACGGCGGTTGTGCCGGCTGTATTTCACCGGGTAGTGGATGTCATAAGCCATCTCGTAACCCTCGTTGGCGATGAATTCCTTACGTTTTTTATGTTTTCGCCTGCTCATCAGGATCAGGGTCAGGGTGAGGCTGGCGGCGAGGGTAGTAGTAAGGGCCGTGAGTGCGATAGTTTGCGATCTCTTCATAACGGGTGTTCTTTCCCCTTTCGTTGCAACTCGGATGCCAAAGTTTTCAGCCGATACGATGGTATAGCCAGGACGGTATCCATTTGAAGAGCTTGGCGATGAGCCACCAGCGGTGGGTGATGTATACGCGCCAGCGTTTTTTTTCGATGGCCTTCTTGATCTGGCGGGCCGCTTTGTCGGCGGGGGCGACCCAGAACCGGATCCCCTTTGCCATATTGGTGTCGACGAAGCCGGGCTGGACGTCGGTGGTATAAAGGGGGATCCCGAGCTTGCGGGCTTTGATATGAAGTCCTTCGAAGTAGACGCTTTGAAAGGATTTGCTCGCGCTGTAGGCGGGACTGACGCGGTTGCCGCGGATAGAGGCGATGCTGGAAGTCGTAACCAGGTGGCCATGGCCCTGGGCGAGGAAGTAGCGCCAGCCGAAGTGGATGGCTTCCAGGAAGCCGTTGACATTGATGTCTACGGTGGCCTTGTCTATATTCCAGTCCAGCGTTTCGGCGGGTTCGCCCCAGCCGGCATTGTAGATCAGCATATCCATTCCGCCGAGCTTTTCCACCAGGGATTCCAGGTGCGCCGTCATCCCTTTTTCGGTGGCGTCGAAGCATTCTGTTTCGACGTGGTTGGGATATTCGAGCACCAGGGAGTAGAGCAGCTCCTGCCGCCGGCCCGTGGCGCCGACGAGATGGCCTGCGCCGGCGTAGAGGCGGGACAGTTCGCGGCCGATGCCGGAGGTGGCGCCGATGATGATGATCTTTTGCATGGCGGCAATATAGGGAAAATTGTCGCCAGGTGGAAGGGGGCGAAGGGCGGAGGGCCAACGGTGTGCGTTAATGCGCGAAATTCAGTTCGAAGGCGCCTTTTATGCGTTCCATGGGCGGGTTGAAATAGCCGAAGCGCAGCCGCGGGAATTCTTCCTGCAGCAGCTCCATGAGCTGTCTGACGCCCATGAATTCGCCGGTCTCGGTGACGCCGATCTTTCCCAGATACCAGTCCGGATCTATATTGAAATTCCGCCACTGGATCATGGTAAGGTCGGTGGTGCGGATGAGCTCCCGGAGGGCTTCGTATTCGGCGATGCTGTCGGTCATGCCGGGGAAGACAAAGTAGTTGATAGACGCCCAGCCGCCGAAGCTGCGGACGACGCGGAGGCTTTCCACGATATCGTCGAACGTATAGTTGTTGGGGCGGTAGTAGGCCGTATAGATCTCGGGTCGGGCGGAGTTGAGGCTCACGCGGATGGAGTCCAGGCCCGCCTCGCAGAGGGCTCGGACGGCGGCGGGCTTGGAGCCGTTGGTGTTGATGTTGATGCTGCCGCGGGGAGTATGCTTGCGCATCTGGAGGATCGATTCGCGGATGGTCTCCCACATGAGCAGCGGCTCGCCTTCGCAGCCCTGGCCGAAGCTGACGATGGGGAAGGGGGCTTCCTGCAGGTGGGGCACGGTGAATTCCACGATCTCTTCCGGCAGGGGTTTGAAATTCAGCCGGTCCTGGGTGCTGGGGATGGATTCTTCCTGGGGTTGGAAGGAGATGCAGCCGATGCAGTTGGCATTGCAGGCCGGGGAGGTCGGGATGGGGCATTCCCAGCGGCCCATAAAGAAATTTCGGGCGGCGGGGCAGTGGTAGGTGAGGCAGCAGTTTTCCGCCAGGTGCTTGACGAGGCGGTTTTGGGGATAGGCTTGCAGGAGGTTGTCGACGCCTTTGTTAATAATGTCCCAGTCGTAGCCAGCGGAGTCCTGCCGAATATCCTGTTCTATGCGGACGGCGGGGACGAAGAATTTGCCATCCTGCCAGCCGGCGGCGGTATAGCAGAACAGGGGCAGGGTCGGGGCGTCGGGTCCGGTCTCGTAGGCGGCGAGGTAGAGGCCGGTATGGGCAGGGGGGATGAAGGCCGCAACGGCCCAGCCTTTGTCACAGAGGCGCATCTCGCCTGTGGCGGTGTCGATGCCGATGCCGCGGCGGCCCGGCAGCTCATAGAGGCTGCCGCCTTCGGGCAGCTCGATCCATTCCTGCGGGTCTACGGGGATGGCGTCCCAGCCGCTACGGCCGGTAGTATAAAGGCTGGTGTCTTCGAAGATGTTTCCTTTTCCGTCGGAATAGAGGATATACGGTGATTCCTTCAGCATCCGCAAATGTACGAAAAGGTCGGCAACTGGGTTGCGGGCTGCCGGAGGCTCCAGCCCCTACGCACCCCTAAGATAGAAGCGGCAGAAGGCCTGGATCTGTTCCATCTGGTCGAAGCGGAGGTTGCTGCGCAGGTTGAAATGCAGGTCTTTTTC
>JAMFRX010000687.1 GCA_026224995.1 Puia dinghuensis | reverse complement strand
GTCTCCATCCCTTATATGGCGCCGGAACAGCTGAATGTAAAAAAATACGGCATCCAGGAGAAGATATCCTTTAACCTGGACCTGTGGGCCCTTGGTGTCACGATCTATGAGATCGTCACGGGGAAGATACTCTTTAAGAACGACGAGAAGGACAGCTCCGAGCAGATCATGACGAATATCATGGCGGCGGGTGTGCCGGAGAAGATCGCGGAATTGCCGCAGCCTTTTTATGATATCGTTTGTCGATGCCTGGTAAAGGATGCGCGGGAGAGGGTGCAGAAGGCCGATGAGCTCATCGTATTGCTCAACAGGACGCTTCCGGCTGCTACCACGGCGGGAGCCGCCTTGGCTGGGGCGGCGACTTTGGCTGGACCTGGGGCGCAGGCGGCGACTTCGGCCGGAACGGGTACTCAGGCAAAGGCGGGTGATGGTCAGGGTAGCCCGGCCACCGATGGACGCGCTGGTTTGGCCGCCGAGGGGCAGGGGAAACAGGCTGCAGGAGTGGGGAGGGCTACCGTCGCCATGGGCGAGGCGGCAGTGGGGAGAGCTACTGTGGCCATGGGCGAGACGGCAGCAGCTAAGCCATCCCGTGGGTTCAGCGTATCTGCAGAGGAAGAAACACAAGTGAAGAAAGGACCTGCCAAGCACGAGCAAAGGATCGGCCTCCTGCGGATTGCCGTCGTTGTCGTTGCCGTGTTGCTGGCGGGCTCTTTGTATGTCTATTTTCATAACAAGAAGATAAAGGAAGCGGAAAATTTGGGGATAGCGACGCAGAAGGCCGACTCCGTAAGTATTGTCGACCAGTCAACGCAGAAGACTGCGGTAACGCCGGCTAAACAAGATTCTATCCCTCCGGCGGGACAGACGCCAGCGACTACGGACGTGGTGACTCACGCGGCAACGGGTACAGGCACCAGCCATCCTGCACATACGGGGGAAGGTACTACCGGCAACCATACAGCGCCGGAAAAGGAAGTGAAGACGCTGGGTGGGAGGACTAAGCCCGAAGGGACAACGGAGAGCCCGGCCACCGGGACGACTGAAAAAGGGGCTGCGACAACTGGCTCTACAGGTACAACGGGCACGGGAACCACCGCCGCCGGAAACCCTGCCGGGACAGCGGGCACGGGCACTGCTGCTGCCGGTGCGGCGCCCGCAGAAGACTCCAATGCCATGGCTGGCTATTATCCGGCTAACCCGACGCCAAACCACAAGCCCGGGCCGACCAAGACCAGCAATTCGCCGAGCAAGGGGTCCGCGGGCCTGGCTTCCAAATATGTGCTCATGCTGACTACATCGCAAAACTGCTCCATCAGCATCAACAATATACCCTACGGGACACTGAACAAGGACAGGACCATGAAGCTATACCTGACACCGGGAGCATATGTCATCAATGCGACGAGCACGGCGCATAAGTCTTCGCAGTATACCGGGAGGTTGGAAGTCAAGGCGGAGATGCTGGATCAGGTAGGGGAGTTTAAGATACAACTGTAGCGGCGCTAATGGCAGGCGGCTAATCTTTCCGGGATCAGCTTGTGCACGAAATAATGATGTGTATCGAAAGAATCCGCGTATTGTAAGATCTCTACCGAGTAGTTGCAGGGATTAATATGCAGCGAGCCCAGCTGGCTCACCTGCTCGGGATCGCCCCCATAAAATACCTTGTCCGAAATGTCTTTCAGCTCCTGGACCAGCAGATTGTCCTGACCTTGTGGATTGTTTTTTGCTGACACTTGGAGCCCGTTCTTAATATATGCCTTGCCACTGTCCAGATCTCCTAACTGGATATAACACAGCCCGACTAAATAAATGTGATTATCGTTTTGTGTTTGACCTCTTTCGGCCGCTAGCCGCTTTAAAGCCCAATGAAGGGCGCCCGCGTATTTCCGGGCGGAGTACCAGGCATCGGGCAGGAAGAGCAGGGGCTTCACATTGTTGGTGTCTGCGTTGTAGGAGTCTTCAAAGAGCAATGCTGCTCTTGTGTTCACTTCTATGATCTCAAGGGTGTCTTTTAAAGGCAGGTCGAATACTTTTTGCATTTCTTGCGTGCCTTTCTTAAAAAGCGTTTCGGACTTGGAATAGTCCATTTTGCCCTGGGCTTTTGTGCTAAAGGATAGGAGGAGAAGAATACAAGTGGGGATTGTGGGGTTGGTCACGAATACAAAATATGGATTTGGAGGGCAATCTGCAAATTATATTAAGAGTTTATTCTTAGGTGGAATACTTGATGACGTGAAAAAGTTTCACGCGATTTGGTTGTTGGATTAAATAGTTTTGCAACAGGATCACAAATTGTGATACGATTAAAAAGTAGTTTTATGGCAAAGGGAAGCGCTTCTGTTGCAGTCACGGAAGAGAAAATATTGAACAGAATTTACTATATCAGGGGGCACAAAGTGATGCTGGACCACGATTTGGCCAATCTTTATGATGTGCCGACCAAGCGGCTGAACGAACAAGTAAAACGTAATTTAGCCCGATTCCCAGCGGATTTTATGTTCCAGTTGACGGCGGAAGAACTTGAAAACTTGAGGTCGCAATTTGCGACCTCAAGTTGGGGTGGACGTAGAGGCCTTCCCTACGCTTTTACTGAACATGGGGTGTTAATGTTGTCCAGCGTGCTAAACAGCGAAAGAGCGATCGATGTGAACATCCAGATCATGCGCATTTACACGAAAATGCGCGAAATGCTAATGGCCAGTCAGGAGATCTTGTTAAAACTGGAGCAGATGGAAAGAAAAGTGGATGGGCATGGCGACGATATCCAGGTCATTTTTGCGTATCTGAAGCAATTGAACAACCGGGCTCAGGAGCCCAGGCCGCGCATTGGTTTCCGGCGAAAAGACGAACAGAATTAGGGGTGGGCATAATAACGGTTTCAGGTGAAACCGGACAGAACGATGCATCGAAATCGGACGATAAAATCGAGGTTAAGAGCGTATGTTATTGGTATTAAATTAGTTAGAGTTTTGGCATGCCATTCGAGGACGGAAAGCCATGTTCGTCAATTTCCTGAAAATCGCTTACCGAAACCTGCTTAAGAACAAGGTCTTTTCGGTCGTCAACATCTTTGGGCTGGCTATCGGTATGGCGGCCTGCTTTTTTATCTTCGCCTACACACATTTTGAATCCAGCTACGACTCGTTCCATCAGTATGCGGCAGACCTGTACCGGGTAAATATCTCATATGGCGGGAGCTTTGGCAATGCGACTATGTCTACGAATCATCCGGCTACAGGGCCTAACATGGTAAAGGATATTCCGGACGTAAAAGATTTTGCCAGGGTGGTGGCGCCCTCCATCTTTATGTCGGCTTCGACGATCTCCTATACGGACAAACAGGGACAGACGAAGACCCTTAACCAGGAAAAGATGTATATCGCGGACGCTTCATTCCTGACGATGTTCAGCTTTCCCTTTGTCGTGGGCGATCCCGCCAAGGCATTGACCGAGGCGCGGACGATCGTGATCTCACAATCCATGGCGCATAAGTATTTCGGCAATGCGAATCCGATGGGGCAGATGCTCAACCTCAACCGGCAGACGCCGCTGAAGGTCACCGGCGTATTCAAGGACGTGCCGGAGAATTCGCATCTTAAATTCGACATGCTCATCTCCTTTGAGTCCATGGGCGATAAGTTTGGATATGATATCTGGAACTGGCCAGAGTTTTACACCTATGTGCGGCTGGCGCCGGGAGCGGACCCGCAGAAGGTAGAGGCGAAATTTCCGCCTTTTGTAGAACATTACCTGGGAAATGAGATGCGGGAAATGAAGTTCCGCACCTATTTGCATTTGCAGCCCATCGCGGATATCCATCTGCGGTCGGAAGGCATCAAGGGACCGGAAGCAGCCGGGAGTGAAAAAGAGATTTACTTCCTGACCATCATCGGGGTGCTCATCCTGGTGATCGCCTGGATCAACTATATCAATCTCTCTACGGCGAAATCGGTAGAGCGGGCTAAAGAAGTGGGACTTCGCAAGGTAGTGGGTGGAAGGAGAATGCAGATCATCGGGCAGTTTATCCTGGAGTCTGTATTGGTGAACCTGCTGGCGCTGGCAGTTGCGATAGGTATCGTGCTGGTGTGCTTTCCGTGGTTTGGGCCCTTCGTTGGCAAGGATATCGGCGCTGGTACGGCGACATCCGGTATCTGGCATGCCCCGCTGTTCTGGCTGACCACGCTATCGGTGTATCTGGTGAGCGCCCTGCTGGTAGGCGCCTATCCCGCTTTCGTGCTCTCTGCCTTCCGGCCTGCCGCCGTGCTGAAGGGAAAATTCAAGAATTCAGTGAAGGGCATTTTTTTGCGGAAGTCGCTTGTCGTGGTACAGTTCGTGCTCTCGCTGTTATTGGTCGCCGGGAGCATTACCGTCTATACGCAGCTGTCCTACATGCAGCATCAGCAGCTGGGCTATGATAAAGACCAGATCCTGGTGGTCAAGGCGCCGCCTATTACGGACTCCACCTTTCCGCAGAAGATCGGTGTCTTCCGGGCCAACCTGCTGCAGGACCCTGGTATCTCCGGTGTCGCGGCTTCTTCGGACATTCCGGGCAAGACCGTGATCGACAGGAACGGTGTGCGAAGGGCTACCGAAGAAAGGTCGCATAATTTCGAGACCTACATCGCGGAAGTCGATGAACACTTTTTGAAGACCTTCGACATACCGTTGATCGTCGGGCGGAATTTACAGATCACGGATAGCATAAATCCCTTTCATGTCACTGGAAAGGCCAGGGTTCTTGTCAATGAACGGGTTGTGCAGGCGCTGGGCTATAAGACCAATGAAGCCGCCATCAACCAGAACATTACTTTTGGCTATGGTCCCGGGGAGGTCCAGGGGGAGATCGTGGGTGTGGTGAAGAACTATCACCAGCGATCGCTCAAGGAGGCCTATGATCCAATGCTCTATTGTTATCCACACGATGTGAACTGGCGGTATTTTTCGGTTCATGTGGCACCAGATCACCTGGCGCAAAGCGTCACGGGGATCGAGCGTTCCTATAAAGCCGCTTTCCCCGGCAATCCCTACGAATATTTCTTCCTGAATGAATACTTTGGCCGGCAATACCAGAGCGATCAACGTTTCGGCAATGTTTTCGGGCTCTTTACAGGTCTTGCCATTTTTGTGGCGTGTCTTGGACTGCTTGGGCTTTCCTCCTTTATGATCCGGCTGAGGACCAAGGAAACGGGTATTCGCAAGGTTTTGGGGGCCAGCGTGAGCAGCTTGCTGGTGCTATTCGCCATGGATTTTGTAAAGCTGGTGGCTGTAGCGACGGTGATCGCCGTTCCATTGGTTTATTGGGGGGCCAACAAGTGGCTGGAGAGCTATGCGTTCCATATTCAGCCGGGGTGGCTGATCTTTGCGGGGCCGCCTTTGCTGTTGCTGGGGCTGGCGCTGACGATGATCGGGCTGCAGAGCCTGAGGACGGCTCTGGCCAATCCGGTGGATAGTCTGAAGACGGAGTAGGGGGTGGGCATGGGATTTGAAGGGCTGCTTGTATGGCAGAATCTATCGCACTGGACGATGAATTGCATTGGTATAAGGATGCGATCATCTACGAATTGCATATCAAGGCCTTTTGTGACGGCGACGCGGATGGGATAGGCGACTTTTCGGGCTTATTGCAGAAGCTGGATTACCTCCAGGACCTGGGTGTGACGGCCATCTGGCTATTACCTTTTTATCCCTCGCCACTAAAAGACGATGGCTACGATATCTCTGACTACTACAACATCAACCCCTCCTACGGGGACATTGCCCAGTTCAAGCATTTGATGAAGGAAGCGCACCGGCGAAACCTGCGGGTCATCACCGAGCTGGTCATCAACCATACTTCTGACGCCCATGAATGGTTTCAACGGGCGAGACGGGCGCCTAAAGGATCTAAAGAGCGCAACTATTATGTCTGGACGGACGACCCCACGCAATACAAAGACGTACGCATCATCTTCCAGGACTTCGAGAACTCCAACTGGACCTGGGATCCCGTGGCGGAGCAATATTATTGGCATCGGTTCTTTCATCATCAGCCTGACCTCAACTATGATAATCCCGCGGTGCAGGAGGAGGTTTTCAAGATCCTTGACTTCTGGTGTAAGATGGGGGTTGACGGGTTCC
This sequence comes from Puia dinghuensis, assembly GCA_026224995.1. Lineage (GTDB taxonomy): Bacteria > Bacteroidota > Bacteroidia > Chitinophagales > Chitinophagaceae > Puia > Puia dinghuensis_A. The sequence goes on along the minus strand of JAMFRX010000687.1, from coordinate 1,613 downwards.
GGCTGGATGCCGTTCCCTATCTCTTTGAGCGCGAAGGTACCAACGGGGAGAACCTGCCCCAGACGCATGTCTTCCTGAAGAAGCTCCGCCGCCACCTGGACGAGCGCTATCCGGGCACGGTGCTGCTGGCGGAGGCGAATATGTGGCCGGAGGATTCGGCGGCTTATTTTGGCAATGGCGACGAATGCCATATGAACTACCATTTTCCGGTGATGCCGCGGATGTTCATGGCGCTGCAGATGGAAGATCATTATCCCATTACCGATATTTTCGAACAGACACCGGAGATCCCGCCGACCTGCCAGTGGGCGATCTTTCTCCGCAACCATGACGAGCTGACGCTCGAGATGGTCACGGATGAGGAGAGGGATTACATGTATAAAGTTTATGCCCGTGATCCTAAAGCCCGGATAAATCTGGGCATCCGTCACCGGCTGGCGCCTTTGCTGGACAATGACCGTCGCAAGATCGAGTTGCTCAACTCCCTGCTGCTTGCTTTGCCGGGTACGCCGGTGATCTATTATGGCGACGAGATCGGCATGGGCGACAATTTCTATCTGGGGGACCGTGATGGCGTGCGGACGCCGATGCAGTGGTCGCCGGACCGCAATGCAGGGTTCTCAGCCGCCAATCCACAAAAGCTTTACCTGCCCCTGATCCTCGATCCGGAATATCATTATGAGTCGGTGAATGTGGAGACGCAGCGGAGCAATACATCTTCGTTGTTTTGGTTTATGAAGCGGATGATCGCCGTGCGGAACAAGTTCAAGACTTTTGGCAGGGGCACCCTGAAATTCGTGACTGTCGAGAACCCCAAGGTATTGGCTTTTACGCGGACCTATGAGGACGAGACGCTGCTGATCGTCGTAAACCTTTCGAAGTTCGCACAGGCTGCGGAAGTGGATCTGCTGACCTATAAGGGTTTTGTGCCGGTGGATGTGTTCAGCCGCAACCGGTTCCCCGTGATCCGCGATGACGGGCAGTACTTTTTTACGCTGGCGCCACATAGCTATAACTGGTTCGTGCTGGAGAAGGCGCATCCCGAAATGGATGAAGAGAAGCCGCTGCCGCTCCTTCTGACCCGTAAGTGGAGCGGGTTGCTGGACGGTACGGCCAAGCGGCAGCTGGAGAACAGCATCCTGCCGAAATACCTGGTGAGGGCGAGGTGGTTCATCCCGAAGGAGCGGAATACGTACCAGGTGGTCATCGCCGATTATATCGTTATGCCGGCGGGCGAGGCGGGCGATCATCCGATCTTCTGGCTGCTACTGGAGATCACGGGTGACGACGGTGTGCCGGGGATGTATCAGCTGCCGCTATGGATAGCGAAAGACGAAGAGGCAAAGAAGCTGAGCGAGACTTTTCCGGAGGCGTTGATCGCGCAGGTGAAGGCAGAAGATGGCGACGGGGTGATGGTAGACGCGTTCTTTACCTCCGAATGGCAGCAGGCTTTACTGCAAAAGTTCAGCGGGCAGAAAAATGGGTCCACACCTATTGTCTTCGAAAGCAGTACGAACGTGAAGCAATACCTGCAGGACAAGAAAGAGCTCTTGCCTAAAGTACATGCCTCCGACATGTACAAGACCTCCATTGCCTATGACGGCATGTTCTTC
>JAMFRX010000686.1 GCA_026224995.1 Puia dinghuensis | reverse complement strand
CTAAGGGTGCCGGTGAATAAGAACGTTTGCCCATCCATGTTGCCCTCCTTTTTGGCTGTGGATTTGAGGCTTTTCAAGTTTAGCCCCAGAGCTTCCAGGTCGTTCAGCAGGTGCAGGTTATCAGTATTGTGAAAAAAGGCATATACGCTGGAGGCGACCTTTGGACCCACATCTTCCAGATTTTGAAGGTCTTCCAGGGAGAAGCCCGAAAATTCCAGCAGGTGGCCGACAGATACAGCCAATGTCTTGGCCGTAGTCTCGCCGACATAACGGATACCCAAACCGAAGATCAGCCGATGCAAAGGCTGATGCCGGGAAGTCTCGATCGCCGCCTGCAGATTGCTGACGCTTTTCTCACCAAAACCTTCCAGCTCCCTGATCCTGTCATAAGGCAGCCGGTAGATGCCCGGCAGGTCTTTAAGGATCCCAAGCTCATAGAACTTCCTGACATTCGCATCTCCAAAACTGCGGATATCCATAGCATCCTTGCTGGCGAAATGGATGATCCGCTCCACCACCTGGGCCGGGCAGTTGATGTTAACGCAGCGCCATACGGCTTCGCCTTCCGGCTTTTCCAGCTGATGACCGCATACCGGACAGTGGGTAGGAAAGACGATAGGCGTTTCTTTTCCGGTTCTCACCTCCGCCAGCGATTTTACAATATAAGGGATGACATCCCCGGCCCGCTCTACAAGCACCTGATCCCCGATCCGCAGATCCTTCTCCCGGACCACATCCTCGTTAAAGAGGGAGACCGAGCCCACGGTAACGCCGCTCAGCGGAACCGGATCGATCTTCGCTACCGGCGTGATGCTTCCGGTACGCCCCACCTGGAACTCTACCTTCCGCAGAACGCTGGTGGCTTGCCGCGCCTTAAACTTAAAGGCGATGGCCCAGCGGGGATGGTGGGTGGTCATCCCCATCCGGTCCTGTAGCGCAATGGAGTCGACCTTGATGACCATGCCGTCTATCTCGTAGGGCAGATCGTCCCGGTGCTGCTCGAACTCATGACAGTAGTCGATTACCGCCTGGATCCCTTTCACGGTGCGTTTTTCCTTTTGCGGGCTGCGGAAGCCGAGATCCCAAAGCATCTTCAGCGAGCCGCTATGGGTCTTGAGGGCATCTGCCTCCTCCCCATGCACGGTAGTAAAGTAGCTTACGTGATAAAGGAAGGCTTCCAGGTTACGACGGCTTACCTCCCTCGAGTCCTTGATACGCAAAGATCCGGCAGCAGCATTCCTGGGATTCGCCAGCGGCGCCAGGCCCTGCTCAGCCAGACTATCATTGTACTTTTTAAAGTTGCTCTTGTTCATCAGCACCTCCCCACGGATCTCTATCAGCTGGATGCCATAACGGGAGAACGCTGCGGATAAGGGTACCGACCGGATCTGCCGGATATTGGTGGTGATCTCGTCACCAGCAACCCCATCGCCCCGGGTAACGCCTCTCAATAGCCGGTCATTCTCATAAGTAAGGGAGATGCTGGCCCCATCGAACTTAGGTTCGATACAATAATCCAGCTCCTCCAGACCCGTGAGCTCCCGCGCCTTCCGATCCCAGTCTATCAGATCGTCCTCATTATAGGAATTCTCCAGCGAAAGCATCGGAACAAGATGCTGCACCGTGGGGAACTCCTTCGTAAGTCCGCTGGCTACCCGTTGGGTAGGGGAGTCCGGCGTCGCCAGCTCCGGATGCTCCGACTCTACTTTCTCCAGGGCCTTGTATAAGGTATCGTATTCAAAATCTGAAATAAGTGGATCGTTGAGGATGGCATACCGGTATTCATGGAAACGTAGCGCCTCACGCAGCGCCTCCAGCCGGTTTTTTTCGGGCGGATGTTCTTTGACGGCGGTAAGCAGGGAGGCGGTTAGCTTTTGCAGGCGTTGCGTCTGGTCGGCGGAATACATACATCAATTTTATGGCATAAAGTTAAGTGAAACGGCCTCTAATTGCCTAACTTAGTAGATCAATGAACCCTGAAATTATACCTAATCATAGTTTCCCCCCGGACGATGCTGCCACCGGTCAGAAGAATATCAAGACGATCCTAAAACAGCTGGAGAACGATGGGATCATCGGCATCTCGGTAGACTGTGTGATCTTCGGATTCGACGACAACGAGCTCAAAGTGCTGTTGATAAAATCCGACTTCGAGGAATATGAGAACAAATGGTCGCTGCTGGGCGATCTCGTCAACAACCACGAAGACCTCGACGAAGCCGCGTACCGCGTCCTGCGGGAACGCACCGGTATGGACGACGTCTACCTCGAGCAGGTAAAGGCCTTCGGCGAAGTAGAGCGGCACCCCGCCACAAGGGTCGTGACGATTGCCTACTGTTCCCTCATTAACATCGAGCACCATCAGCTGAAGATACTCGACAACGAGCTCCACTGGCACCGGGTGACCACCCTTTCGGACATGGCCTTCGACCACCGGAAGCTACTCGACGTCTGTTACCAATGGCTGCAGAAAAGGATCCAGGAACACCCGCTGGGCTTCAGCCTCCTGCCGAAGAAATTCTCGCTCCGGGAGCTGCAGAACCTCTACGAAGCTATATTGGACGTCAAGCTCGACCGACGCAACTTTCGCAAGAAGTTCTTCTCCATGGACCTGCTCGAAGACACCGGGGAATTGGAGACCGACGTCCCCCACCGTCCGGGGAAGCTTTACAAATTCAACTACGATAAATACCAGAAAAAAGAAAGGAAAAAGTGGTTCGGGATCGACTTCTGACCTACTGCACGTCCTTCTGGTGATCGATAATAAACCCGATGATCTCCTCCAGCGGCGTATCGATCCTGCTGATCGCATCATTGATATCGTCCCGGCTCACCTGCGCGGCAAAGGACGGGGTCTTTAGCTTCTTCATAATGCTCTTCACGTCCATTCCTTCATACCGTGTCGGTCGGATCAGCGCGGCAGCATGGATAAAGCCCGAAAGCTCGTCGAACACATAGATCATCTTATCCATGGTAGTCGCAGGCTCTACCCCAAAATACTTCGGCCCGTGCGACGCGATACAATGGATCACCTCCGGGTCGATGTTCAGCTCCTCCAGCTTTTCTATGATGATCCGGCAATGCGCCTCCGGATACTTCTCCCAGTCCGCATCGTGGAGCAGGCCCGCCAGCTCCCACTTAAGTGCCGTACGCTCGTCGGCGCCTTCCCGTTCCAGGGCCCAGGCCTTCATGACGGCTCCTACCTGCTTCATGTGCAGCCGCAGGCGCTCATTGGGTACCCACTCAGCCAACAGAGCGTGGGCTTCTTCAAGAGATAATAGCTTGTCTTTATTGGCTGGATTGCCGAATGTATCGCGGCCAAGCGCCAGGATCGGGGTGGACATGCGGTTATTTTTTTCGTGAAGATATTCGTTTATAAAACTCAAGCAAAATTTTTATTGTAAATCAATCACTTACAAAGCCCCCTCCAAAATACTCCCCTTTTTTCTTGGAACATCGCCCTATTTAAAACTACCTTTGCCATCCATTTTATTTCAAGGCTAGCGGGATAGCGCCGGCTTCATGTAAAAACAAAGAATAATGAGCAAATTACATTTCACCACCAAACATGCGAACGAGGCTACCGTTAAACGCGACTGGTACGTTGTGGACGGTACTAATCAAACCGTGGGTCGTATGTGTTCCAAGATCGCCGCCATCCTGCGCGGTAAGAACAAAGTCTACTACACCCCGCACGTAGACTGCGGTGATTTCATCATCGTCCTCAATGCGGACAAGGTTGTTTTCACTGGTAACAAGCTGGAAGACAAGATTTACATCAATTTCTCCGGCTACCCCGGTGGCAAAAAGGAAGAAGCGGCAAAGAACCTCCTCCGCCGCCGCCCGGATGCCGTGATCGAAAGAGCCGTAAAAGGTATGCTGCCGAAGAATCGCCTGGGCCGCAAGATGTATAAAAAGCTATTCGTCTATGCCGGCGACCTGCATCCCCACACCGCACAGCAACCCAAATCTTTAACCTTCTAATTACCAGATAAATGGAAAAGCAAAAAAACGCAGTTGGTCGCCGTAAAGAGGCCGTAACCCGGGTTTTCCTCAGTAGGGGTGAAGGCAAGATCATCATCAACGACAAGGATTATAAACAATATTTTTCCCTCGTATACCTGCAGAACCAGGTAGAGCTGCCCATGAAAACGGTAGATGGGCTGGATAAATATGACGTAAAGATCAACGCCACAGGTGGCGGAATGAAGGGACAGGCCGAAGCCGCCAAGCTCGGCATCGCCCGCGCCCTGCTGGAAGTGAACGCCGAGTTCCGCCCCGTGCTGAAAGCCGCAGGCCTCCTGCGCCGCGATCCGCGGTCCGTGGAAAGGAAGAAGCCCGGTCGTAAAAAAGCCAGAAGAAGCTTCCAGTTCAGCAAACGTTAATCCCCGTTATAACTACTATTATCATAAAAACATACAATGGAAAATAACACTTCATTACAACAGCAACTCCTTGAAGCCGGTGTACATTTCGGTCACCTGCGTAAGAAGTGGAATCCCAAAATGCTGCCTTATATCTTCGCAGAGAAGAAAGGTATCCATATCATCGACCTGAACAAAACCACCGAAAGCCTGCAGGAAGCGGCTGCGGCGCTCAAACAGATCGCCAAGAGCGGTAAGAAGGTCATGTTCGTAGGCACCAAGAAGCAGGCGAAGGAGATCGTTACGGAATGTGCCCGCAAGGTAAACATGCCCTTCGTAACCGAACGCTGGCTGGGTGGCATGCTCACCAACTTCAATACTGTTCGCAAAAGCGTCAAGCAGATGCAGAGCATCGAAAAGATGCTGAACGACGGTACCTTCGATAGCATTACCAAGAAGGAAAGGCTCACCCTTTCCCGCGAACGGGATAAGAAAGAAAAGGTGCTCGGCGGTATCGCCCAGCTGGGCCGCGTCCCTGCAGCCCTTTTCATCGTGGACATCGGTCATGAACATATCGCGCTGGCTGAAGCCAAACGCCTCGGTATTACTACCTTCGGCATGGTCGATACCAATTGCGATCCCAATAAGGTCGACTTCGCGATCCCTGCCAATGACGATGCTACCAAATCCATCGCCATCATCGTAAACTATGTCACCGCAGCCATCGCCGAAGGCCTGGCCGAAAGACAAGCCGCTAAAGAAGAGGATGTAGAAGAATCCGGAGCGGACGAGAACGAAAAGAAAGCCGCCCGCCTGCAGGCAGAAGCCGAAGGTGAAGCCGCTCGTGGCCGTGGAGAGAAGGTCAGGGGAACCAGCCAGCCGAAACGCCGGGTGCCGAACTCCGGTCCGCGTCGCCCTGGTGGTGGCCGCTAATTGAATTATAAATCTGTAAACTTAAGTATATGTCAACTGCAACTATTACCGCAGCAGATATTAACAAGCTGCGCCAGACCACCGGCGCCGGCATGATGGATTGCCGGAAGGCCCTTGTGGAAAGTGATGGTGATTTCGAAAAGGCAATCGATTACCTGCGTAAGAAAGGCCAGAAAGTGGCAGCCCTGCGCAGCGACAGAGAGGCTAAAGAGGGTGTGATCATCGCGACGACCACTGCCGACAATAAGACCGGCTTTATCGTCACCGTGGCCTGTGAGACGGATTTCGTGGCTAAAAATGCAGATTTCGTTTCTTTCGCCCAGAGCATTATGGCTATCGCCGTAAAGAATAACCTTAGCACAGTAGAAGAGCTGCTCGCTGCCCAGCTGGATGGCGCTTCCGTAGCCGATAAGATCAATGACCAGGTTGCCCGCATCGGCGAAAAGATCCAGCTCGCCCGGTTCGAAAGGATCGAGGCAGCAGGCGTGGCAGCCTATATCCATGGCGCTTACCGCATGGGTGTGCTGGTAGGCTTGTCTGCCAACACCCCCGCCGTCCTGGACGCCGGCAGGGACATCGCCATGCAGATCGCCGCCATGAACCCCGTGGCCGTAGATCCGGATTCGGTTCCTGCCGAAACCGTAGCCCGCGAAAAGGCTATCGTGACCGAGCAGATCAAGAACGACCCGAAAATGGCCGGCAAGCCGGACGAAATGATCGACAAGATCGCCGTCGGCAAGCTGAACGCCTTCTTCAAAGAAAATACCCTCACCGCCCAGGCCTACGTAAAGGATGCCTCCAAAACGGTAGGGGAGTACCTTAAGAGCGTCGACGCTTCGGCCAAGGTCACGCAGTTCAAAAGAGTTCAGCTAGGATAAGCTCAATAAAAAAAAAGCAGGTGGACCAACCACCTGCTTTTTTTTTCGCGTTACCTTCGCACAACAAACTAAGAATCATATTTCCGACCATGATCCCTAAGTACAAGCGAATTCTGCTGAAAGTATCCGGTGAGGCCCTTATGGGAGACAAGAGCTTTGGTTTCGATAACGCGGTTATCGCTCAATATGCCAAGGATATCAAAAGTATCGTGGAGCTGGGTGTGCAGGTCGCCATCGTCATCGGCGGCGGCAATATCTACAGAGGGATGAATGAGGCCGAGACCGGCATCGAACGGGCCCACGGAGATTATATGGGTATGCTGGCCACTGTCATCAACGGCATGGCCATGCAGGCCGGCCTGGAAAAAATTGGCGTCTACACCCGGCTGCAAAGCGCCATAAAGATGGAACAGATCGCCGAGCCATATATCCGGCGCAGAGCCATCCGCCATGTAGAAAAAGGTCGCGTGGTCATCTTCGGCGCAGGAACAGGGAATCCATACTTTACTACGGATACGGCCGGATCGCTCCGCGCTATAGAGATCAATGCAGAAGTCATTCTGAAAGGAACCCGCGTGGATGGTATCTATACCGCCGACCCGGAGAAAGACCCTACAGCAGAAAAATTCGAGACCATCACTTTCCAGGAATGCATCAGCAAAAACCTAAAGGTGATGGACATGACGGCCTTCACGCTTTGCATGGAAAACCAGCTGCCCATCATCGTATTCAATATTAACAAGCCGGGCAATCTCCTTCGTGTGGTTCGCGGCGAAAAAGTCGGCACACTTGTAAAGGCCTGATGCATAATTAGTTGCGTAGTATTTGAGCAAATGTTTGCTTATCTGGGCAAAGCATAGTAATTTGAGTGCTCGTTAACTGCCGAACTATCCATAATATAGTTCCCTCTGCTTCCTCCCCCACAATATTCCATGAAAAGCGTTGTTTAAGATCATTCCCGGAAAGCATAATCAATTTTTAAAGGATTCTGTTTGGCAAATTTTTGTTCCGAACCATTATGAACAGCTTATACAACTTGAACATCATATTGGGACTTCAACTGACGATGGGGCTGCCTGTAATCATCATTTGCGAACTCGGGGCTCTCGTCCTGGGATTCACCATACATTTCGTTTGGAATTCCAAAAAAAATCTTCGCATCCACGAGCCCGCACAACCTTCCAGCATCAGCGAGAACGACAACTGGAAGCTCAAGTATTATAATGACATGGATATGCAGGAAAGGGCCCAGCAACAGCTGCGGGAACGCCTTTCACAAACGCAGGAGGCCGAGCAGATCCTCACCATCGAGCTGGAAGAAAAAGGCATAGAGCTGGATAAGGTAAGCCATGAGCTGGAAATCGTCCGTGCCCAGCTCGAAGAGGTGGAGCTCAAGCTGGCCCCCGCCGTCCTCCCCGGTGGTGAAGAAAGCGATATACCGGCGCAGCCTGACTATACTCACGACTATCTCTTTCAGCTGAAAGCCGCCCAGGAGAAGCTGGTAGAGCACAACAATAGCATCCACCGCCTCCTGGAACACACCCACCTGGTGGAGGAATCGGAAAAAAAGAACCAGGAGCTGCTCCGCATGAACGAAGAGCTCAACGGACACCTGCGCAGCTCCGGACAGCTCCTCATGGAAAAAGAAACGGAGATCAGCAACCTGCGTCATCAGCAGAAGCTCTCGGAAGAAATGACCCAGCGCCTGGACAAGGTCTACGAAGAATACAACACCCTCCAGGACAAGCTCCAAAAGCTGCAGGCCTATCTCACGCAGCCCTATAACCGCGGCACGGACTACGACGGCCTCAAGGAAGCTTATTTCAAGCTGGGCAAGGAACATGACGAGATCAAGCTCAAGTATATCGCCATCCGCGAAGAGAACCAGCGCATCACCCGCATCCTGGGCGATACGGAAGAAAAGCTCAAGGAAGCTAACTTCCAGCGCCTGCAATACCAGAAAAGGTCTGCCTTCCTGGAAGAGCTCAACCACGACCTACAGGAGATCGCCCAACACAATAAGCAGATCGAAAGCCAGCTCCGCCGGGTCACCGACATGGAAAACCTCCTGGCCAAGATCACCGGCCCCGGCTCCATCAACGACGTTCCGTAGGACATGGAATGATTATTTCGCGTAATTTTGTGATCCAAAATCATTCTATCCGTGTCAACTCCCATCGCCGACATCCGCAAGGAATATAAGCTGCAAACGCTTTCCGAAAAAGAGGCGCTCAAGGATCCCTACGCCCAGTTCAACAAATGGTGGCAGGAAGCCATTCACTCGGGGATCGACGAGCCCAATGCCATGACCCTCGCCACCGCCTCCGCCGACGGCATGCCCGATGCCCGCATCGTCCTGCTCAAGGGCTTCGACAGCAAGGGATTCACCTTCTTTACCAACTACAATAGCGCCAAGGGCCTGCAGCTGCTGGAAAACCCGCGTGGCGCGCTGGTCTTTTTCTGGAAAGAGCTGGAACGCCAGGTACGCGTCTCCGGCCTGGTCTCCCTGGCCCCGGGAAATATAAGCGACGACTATTTCAACAGCCGCCCCGAAGGGAGCCGTATCGGCGCCTGGGCCTCACCACAAAGCGAGCACATACAAAGCCGGGAATGGCTGGAAGAAAATGAAAAAAAATATCAGGAAGAATGGGCTGGTCGTACCATCGTGCGACCTCCGCATTGGGGCGGTTATACACTAAAGCCCGTAAGTATGGAATTCTGGCAGGGAAGACCCAGCCGGCTACACGACAGGCTGCTTTATAGCTTGAAGGACAATGCCTCCTGGAAGATCGAACGGCTTGCCCCATAACCAGCGCCGATGGCGCTGGTTATAGAGTTGCAGCGCCGACTTTGGCGACGAAACTTTGTTTTATTTACCCTTGGCGGCATCAGGAGCCGCTTTCTTTGCAGGCTTGGCAGGACGGCTCTTGCCGAACGAACCTTTGAATATCTTTCCCTTTTTAGTTTTTTTATCTCCTCTTCCCATATTGATTATTTTAAATTGTATATAGTATAAAGTTACAAAAGCTCCGGTATTATCGGAGCTTTGTTATTTGCCGTGTTGCCACAACACTATAATTTGGCAGACAATTCTTTCCCAGCCTTGAACTTAGCTACTTTCTTCGCCTTGATCTTGATCACAGCGCCAGTCTGAGGATTGCGGCCGTTACGGGCAGCTCTCTTCGACACAGAAAAAGTACCGAAACCTACCAATGTTACCTTTCCGTTGCCCTTAAGCGTCTTGGTAACTGCTTCAACGAAAGAATCCAGGGTAGCGTTTGCTTGAGTCTTTGTAATGCCCGCATCATCGGCAATTTTCGCGATTAATTCAGCTTTGTTCATAGTGTAATATTTTGTTTATTAGCAGCAACAAATATACCTGCTTTTTGCATCCGACAAAATTTTTTTACGTCTCCCCGCAATGGTCATAAGCCCGCTAAACCGCGCCTGACAAGGATTTTTCCACAATTAGCGCACACGACCTAAGCCGACTCCATCAATGTACGAAACGCAATGAACGCATCACCCCATTTCTCCGCCGCCGCCTGCTGCAATGCAAGAGCATACGCTGAAACAAACTGCTCATAACGTTCCACGCCGGTGGTGAAGAGCTGGATCACAAAGGTCGGCCCTTCTTCTTCCTCCTGCTCCAGCAACCTGTATAACGCATAGTCGTCAAAACAGCCTGTAGACAGGATCGAGGGTATCTGTTCCTCCAATTGCCAGTCCAGCCAGGCTTCCAGGATATTCCATCTTACCTTGGTGGTGATATTATATACGATCATGGGTGTCTTTTTGCGCAATGGCTTTGACCATTTTAATGCTGAAGTAAACTAATAGTAACAGGACGGCCAACAAGCTGGCCCAAAGCAGCAGCCTGGAGCGATCTTTGCGCCCGGCGATCGCCTTATGCCTATCAGCGGTGTCCGCAGGCTGGAATGCAGGCTGCCCCGCTGCCTGGATACCGGCAAGGACAGCCTGCTCACGAGCATCCAGCCATTGCGGCGGCCCGGGCGCGAGCTCCTTCAGCGATCCATGCATGCTATCGGTAAAATATTTCAGGTCATAATCTGGTGCAGTGGCCTGCGCATCACCCGCCAATAGCTCATAGACAGACCCAGCCTGAAGATAAGCCAGCAAAGACCGGCTCGATTGAAAGCAAGCCACCTCGTTTATCACAAGCGGGGCATTGTCCTCATTCGCAATATCGATCCGCAGCCTGCGGGTCTTGACATTGCCGATCTTTACAGAAGGCGTATTCGATTCGAGCACGATCTCGTTCAACGATACCCATTCGCCGGCACAGGCGCCCTCGGCAAGGACCTGCGCCTTCCTTCTGTAATATACCGGACTGCGGATCACGAATGCCATCCAGTCGATCAAATAGGCTTCCGGATATTCAACGTCGATATAGCTGTGCTTGTTGCCGCTGTCTTTTTGTACCATGACCGCACCGGGAAGCACGGCATATTTCTTCTCTCCATCCCCTGTCGTGGAAGGGTTTTTCAATACATAAGCGACAAATCGTTTCGCCGGCCCCAGGATACGCAGGTCCGCCAGATCGCTCCTGCATTTTGCTACCAGACCCGGAGGAAGATCGATCTCATAAAAGGCATCCTTTGTAATGGTATCAAGCGTGGCCTTATAGGTAAACGATCCCTGAGCCAGGGCCTGGGAGAAAGCCAGGCCCATGCATGCCGCCATCAGCCATCCCTTCATTCTATTCCATCTTCTTGTCTTCATCTTCAATGATGATTTTTTTCAGTCGTTGATACATAAAGGATACTACCAGCAGCAACACGCCCAGACAGAAGAAGGCGGCGATCTTCCCCGCAACGGGGATGTTGCGGATGTCGAAGAGGAACAGCTTCATCAGCGTCAGGGAGAACAGCGTCAACGATACTATCCGCAGAGGCTTGAACTTATGCCGCATCCCCAGCCACATAAAGGCAAAAGAGCAAAGCCCCCAGAGAATGGGCAATCCCGTTTTGTTATAAATGCGCGCCAGCTTGGACAGATCCTGGGAATAGAACAACGCATTTACCAGTAGCTGCCCCTCGGCGCTCAGGAGCGTCACCGTCACGGCGCAGATCAGCCAGGTGAAGACCGCAGGCTCCCAATGGGGCCCGCCCGCCCGCTGCCGCCCGATAAGCTCAAACAGGATCATCAACACGAGTATGCCACCGATCCAATGAACGGCAAAATGGGGTTTGTACCTGCCGGTTTCCAACATCGTTTGCTGCAAGTCGAATACCGCCGGCAGCGAGACCAGATACAGCAATACGGCCAGCCCCAGCAGGATCGAGCCAGTGAGGCGGATGCTGTCTGCCTTCAGGCGCCCGCTGAACCTGGCGAATAGCAAAACGTAGAGATAGCTATAGCCCGTGAGGTACAAAAGGCTCAGGTCCATGCCGGGAAAATGAAACCCTATCTGGTAGTTGATCT